>NZ_JBFRCV010000007.1:0-241764 GCF_052113245.1 Arthrobacter sp. YAF34 | reverse complement strand
GGACAAGGATGCCTCTACCAGTAGGAGTCAGGCGGGCATTACGGTGGACCATGAAGACCTCTTAGTCGTTCGGTGTGTGTGGTAACCACCAACCTAAGAGGTCTTCACCCTTTCAACATGTAACCAACGTCCTGGCCGAGTACACCTAGGCCCGGCGGAAGGCGCGCCGCGGGCCTGAGACGGCGTTGGCGCACCCGTTTGACGAAGATGGCCGGAATGGGACCTCCCATTCCGGCCATCTTCGTCATTCCGGCGAGCGACGGGCTTCAATCCGGAATGCCGGCGTCGACCGGCGTCGACCCGGGGTGCCGGGCTTGGACTCGGACGGGTGCCGGGGTTCAATCCGCTGAGTGTTCCGCGGCTTACAGCGCCTTCCACTCGTCCGCGAGCATGGCGTACACCACCTCCGTGGCCCATTCGCCCTTGTAGTGCCACTTGTCCACCTGCCGCGATTCCAGGCGCATGCCGAGCCGTTCGCACAGCGCCGCCGAGGAAGTGTTCAAGGCATCCAGCTTGGCGTCGATGCGGTGGAACCCCAGGTCCTCGAACCCAAGCTTGAGCAGCGCCCGGGCGGCCTCGCTGGCGATGCCCCGTCCCCTCGCCTCCGGCGCCAGGCTCCAGCCGATCTCGGCCTGCCCGCACCCCTCCAGCCACTTGAGCACCACCTCGCCAAGCAGCCCGGGTGAATCCGCGGCCTCGATGGCCAGCGCCACCCAGTCGCCCTCCTTCTCGAACTCGAAGTTGGCGTACCGTCCCACGGTCTCCATCGACTGGGTCAGGCTTTTGGCCTCGCGGGGCAGGAAGCGCGCGGTTTCGGGCAGTGAGTGGTAGGCGTGGAAGGCGTCGAGGTCGGTGGCCTCGAACCGGCGCAGGACCAGCCGCTCGGTGCGGATGGGCAGGGGTGGGAGGGGCCTGGGTTCGGTCATGTCCCCAACGCTACCCATCGACTGCTCCGCAGGCGCCGTTTTGGGCCGCCAAAAGGGCACCTACGGAGCAACCGATGCCCGGGCGACGACGGCGGCCGTCGCCTCCGCGATCGCCCGCTCCTCGTCGGTGGGGACCACCAGGACAGGCAGGGCCGACGTCGCGGAGGAAATGATACGGGGTTCCTTGGACCGCTCCCGGTTCAGCCCGGCGTCGAGCTCCACGCCGAGAGCCCCGAGCCGCTGCGCCACGAGGCTGCGGAACTGGTGCGAGTTCTCGCCGATCCCGGCCGTGAACACCAGGGCCTTCGCGCCGCCGACGGCCACGTGGTACCCGCCGATGTACTTCGCGAGCCGGTACGACGCGACGGCCAGGGCCATGGCCGCTTTGGCATCGCCGGCTTCCGCGGCTTCCACCACCGAGCGCATGTCATTGTTTCCGGCCAGGCCCTTGAGCCCCGACTGCCGGTTCAGCATCGAGTCCAGGTCCTCGGGAGACCAGCCGGCCCGGCCCAGGAAGACGAGGATGGAGGGATCGAGGTCGCCGGACCGGGTGCCCATGACCAGGCCCTCGAGGGGCGTGAAACCCATGGACGTGTCGATGGACTGGCCGCCGCGGACCGCGGTGACCGAGGCGCCGTTCCCAAGGTGGGCGATGACGGCGTCGAACTCCTCGACCGGAACATCCAGCAGCGCCGCCGCCCGGTGCGCCACGTACTCGTGGGAGGTGCCGTGGAAGCCGTAGCGGCGGATCCCGTGGTTCGTGTAGAGCTCGTCCGGCACCGCGTACCGCCAGGCGTGCTCGGGCAGGGTGCGGTGGAAAGCGGTGTCGAACACGGCCACCTGCGGCAGCTCCGGCCACTTCTTCGAGATCGCGCGGATGCCCAGGACGTTGGCGGGGTTGTGCAGCGGCGCGAGCGGGTTCAGCCGTTCGATGGCCCGGGTGATTTCATTGTTGACCAGCACCGGCTCGGCGAAGCGCTCCCCGCCGTGCACCACGCGATGGCCGACGGCGTCGAGCGCCCGGTCCCCCAGGGCCGCGTGGATGGCCGTGTCCACCAGCTCCAGCGCCTCGGCGTGGTCGCGCGGGCCCTCGATCTGGCCGTCACCCTCGCCGCCGGCACCCATCCCGATCTTCTCGATCAGGCCTTCGGTGAGCACACTGCCGGCCTCGACATCGCGCACCTGGTACTTGAGCGAGGACGAACCGGAGTTGATGACGAGCACGAGCATGGGGCCTCCTAAGCCTCGGCTTCGACGCTACCCGAGGGTGCGCCGGGACTGGCATCACGCCGGAGCCTGGCCGAGCGCTCCGTGGGATCCACTATAAATTGCCGGACTGGCAAGGACGCCCATCCGTTGCGAAAGCCGCGGCAGGCGCCTAGAGTCGGCGGATCAACTGGACAACTCACGAAGGGATCCCCATGACTGACGACGCGACCCAGCCAGACAGCACCCGGCCAGAGAGCACCGACCCGGCCAGCGGGTCCGGTAAGCCGGACCCCACCGGCGTCGAAGGCGCCAACCCGGCCCTGGACGACACGGGAAAGTTCAAGGCCGCAGAGGTCGGAGAAGCCGCCGAGGCCCCGGAGAACCCGCAGGACCTGGATCTCACGCCGGCGGGCCTGTCCGATGAGCCCGCCAAGCAGGAAGATCCCGACAGCCCGGCGAAGCCCGAAAACAGCTGACTATGCATGGGCAGCCGCGCGTGCCGGCGCGGTGGCAGCCGCTGCGGATTGCGCCTGGACGGCGGTGATGGCCACCGTGTTCACGATGTCCTCCACGGTGCAGCCGCGGGAAAGGTCATTGACGGGCTTGCGGAGCCCCTGCAGGACAGGCCCGACGGCGACCGCCCCCGAGGACTGCTGCACGGCCTTGTAGGTGTTGTTGCCGGTGTTGAGGTCCGGGAAGATGAACACGGTGGCCTGCCCGGCGACGGTCGAGCCGGGCATCTTGGACTGGGCAATCGCGGCGTCCACCGCGGCGTCGTACTGGATAGGGCCCTCGACGGCGAGATCCGGGCGGCGGGCCTTGACGGCTTCGGTGGCCTGCCGGACTTTGTCCACCGCTTCCCCGGTCCCGGAGCCGCCCGTCGAGTAGGACAACATGGCCACCCGCGGCTCCACGCCGAACTGGGCTGCGGTCTCGGCCGAGGCCAGCGCGATGTCCGCCAGCTGTTCCGCGTTCGGATCCGGATTCACCGCGCAATCGCCATAGACCAGCACCCGGTCCGGCATCAGCATCAGGAACACCGAGGAGACGATCTTGACCCCGTCGCGCGTCTTGACGAACTCCAGCGCGGGCCGGATCGTGTGCGCGGTGGTGTGGGCGGCACCGGACACCATGCCGTCCACCGCTCCCAGCTGCACCATCATGGTGCCGAAATAGCTCCCGTCCAGCATGACTTCCAGCGCCCGGGCGAGGTCGACGCCCTTGTGCGCCCGCAGCTCCGCGTACTTCTCCGCAAACTGCTGACGCAGCTCCGACGTCGCGGGGTCCACAATGCTCATGCCCGAAAGGTCGATGCCCTGGGTGGACGCCAGCTCCCGGACCTCCGACTCGTTGCCCAGGATGGTGAGGTCGCAGACGTCACGCCGGTGCAGAATCTCGGCGGCACGCAGGATCCGCACGTCATTGCCCTCCGGGAGCACGATGTGCCGGCGCTGCAACCGGGCCCGCTCAATGAGGTCGTGCAGGAAACGCAGCGGCGTCATCCGTTCCGGCCGCGGCAGGTGCAGCCGCTCCAGCAGCTCGGCCTCGTCCACCCGCTTGGCCCACAGGCCCAGGGCGGAGGCCACCTTGCGGCGGTGCCCGGACCAGATCTCGCTCCGCACCTCGGAGACCCGCTTGGCCGTCACGTAGGTGTCGTCCGGGGCGGCAAAGATCGGGAACGGCGCCTGCGCCAGCAGCGAGTAGATGGTGGGATCCGGGGCCAGGCCGCCGGTCAGGATCAGCGCGGACGGGACCGGGAACTCGGGCGAGAACGACGACGCCAGGCAGGCGACAAGCACGTCCGCCCGGTCGCCGGGAACGATCACCAGGGCGCCGTCGTCGAGCACATGCAGGAAGTTGGCGACGTTCATGGCCGCCACCTTGACCGAATGCACGTCACGTTCCAGGTCCGGCAGCCCGGCCACCTGGCCAAGGCCAAGCGCCGAGGCGACCTCGCCGGTGGTCGGCCTGGCGATCGCCTCCAGCTCCGGCAGGACGTACACGGGCCGGCCCGAGGCGCCGGGACGCACGGCCGCGGCAATGGCCTCCAGGTCCTCCGGGTCCGCCCGGTTCACCATGATCGCCAGGAGCGTGCAGCGTTCGGCGAGGAGTTCCTTCCGGGCCACCTCGACGGCGTCGGCCGCCTCCGCGACGGTCCGGCCCTTCGCGCCCACCACGGCCACGATGGAGGCGGCCAGGTTGTTCGCGAGGCGGGCGTTGAGATCGAATTCGACGGC
The DNA here is from genome assembly GCF_052113245.1 of Arthrobacter sp. YAF34. Taxonomy (NCBI): domain Bacteria; kingdom Bacillati; phylum Actinomycetota; class Actinomycetes; order Micrococcales; family Micrococcaceae; genus Arthrobacter; species Arthrobacter sp. YAF34. The sequence continues at coordinate 237,392 of NZ_JBFRCV010000007.1, read as the reverse complement.
GGCATCCTGGCCGGTGAGGTCCGTCCCCTCCACGATCACCACGTCGCAGTGCCGTGACATCTCGGCGAAGATCTCCACGCAGCGGGCGTCGATCTCCGCCCTGTTTCCCTCGGCCAGCAGCCCCCGGACCTCGGCAAACGTCAGGCCGCCGCGGCAGCGCTGGTCGTCAAGGTCGAACCGGGCCTTCATCAGTGCAACCATCGGGTCCGCCGCGGCGTCGTTGCCGTGAACCACGGGCTTGAAGAAGCCGATCCGGTCCGCGTGCCGGTGCAGCGTGTCCGCCAGCCCCAGCGCAACGAGCGACTTCCCGGATCCCGGTGTGGTCGCGCTGACATATATCCCCTTGGCCATGATCCGCCCTTAGGTCGTGTCGTGGTGGTGCTCCGTGCCTCCATACTTTCACTTGTTGCCGGTTTCTCCATGCGGCAGCCGGCGGCTAGCGGGAGGCGCGGCGCCGAAATGTGTCCCGAGGACGGGCGCAGGGGTCCCCGACTCTTGACAGAAGGCACCGAAATGGGATTACCTAATGAACATTCGGTAAATAAAGCTGGAGGCAACGACGCATGGCTGAACTGACAATTTCCGGTGACATCCACCCCATTCTCAAAGACGACTACGCCTCGGAATGGATGGGCATCGAAGTTGTGGCCCTGGACGACGGCCATGCCACGATCCGCATGACGCTCCGGCAGGAAATGCTCAATGGCTTCGGCATGGCGCACGGCGGAATGATCTTCGCCTTCGGCGACACCGCCTTCGCACTGGCCTGCAACCCCGCCAAGCCGAAACCCGGCGAAGCCGCGATCGACCCGGGCACCATCACGGTAGCCTCCGGCGTCGATATCAACTTCCTCAAACCGGCCTTCCGCGGCCAGGTCCTCACCGCCGTCGCCAACCGCCGCGCTAGCACCGGACGCAGCGGCCTCTACGACATCCAGATCTACGCCGCCGATCCCGTCGAGCGCGCCGCAGCTCCCGTTCAGAGCGAACTCGTTGCCGAGTTCCGCGGCCGCAGCCGCACCATCTCCAAGAAATAGAAACAGGGAACCCCAGATGACCCAAGAAACCGTCGCGCCCACCAGTGATGCCGTCCTGGACCGCGAAGAAACCATCTCCCGCGACGAGCTCGAGGCGCTGCAGCTCAGCCGCCTGCAGCACACCGTGGCCTACGCCTACGACCGCGTCCCCCTGTACAAGCGGAAGTTCGACGAGGCCGGCGTCCACCCCACGGACCTCCGTGAGCTCTCGGACCTCGGCAAGTTCCCCTTCACCACCAAGGAAGACCTGCGCCTGGAGTACCCCTTCGGCATGTTCGCCGTGCCGCAGCACGAGGTCGCCCGGATCCACGCCAGCTCCGGCACCACCGGCCGCGCCACCGTGGTGGGCTACACCAAGAAGGACCTGGCCGACTGGGCTAAGCTCGTCGCCCGTTCGCTCCGTGCGTCCGGCGTCCGGCCCGGCATGAAGGTCCACAACGCCTACGGCTACGGCCTGTTCACCGGCGGCATGGGCGCCCACGCCGGCGCGGAGGCCCTCGGCTGCACCGTCATCCCGATCTCCGGCGGCCAGACCGAGCGCCAGATCACGCTCATTCAGGACTTCAAGCCCGACGCCATCCTGGCCACCCCCACGTACCTGCTGACCATCGCCGACGCCATGATGAAGCAGGGCATCGACCCGGCCTCCACGTCGCTGAAGTACGCGGTCCTGGGCGCCGAGCCGTGGACCGAGGAAATGCGGCACGAGCTCGAGACCACCATGAACCTCAAGGCCTGCGACATCTACGGCCTCTCCGAGGTCATGGGCCCGGGCGTCGCCGGCGAGGCCGTGGAGACCCAGGACGGCAGCCACATCTGGGAGGACCACTTCCGGCCCGAGATCATCGATGCCTTCGACCCCACGGTGGTGCTGGGCGACGGCGAACCGGGCGAACTGGTGTTCACCTCGCTCACCAAGGAAGCCCTGCCGATCATCCGGTACCGCACCAAGGACCTCACCCGGCTGCTGCCGGGCACCGCGCGCCCGGCGCACCGTCGCATGGGCCGCATCACCGGCCGCAGCGATGACATGATCATCCTGCGCGGGGTGAACCTGTTCCCGTCGCAGATCGAGGAAATCGCCCTGCGCATCCCCGAGCTCAGCCCGCACTTCCAGCTGGAACTCACGCGTCCCGAGGGCCACCGGATGGACCAGATGACCGTCAGGATCGAGCGCCGCGAGACCGTCACCGTGGAGACCGGCGTTGCCGCCGCCAAGGTCCTGCAGCAGCAGATCAAAATCCACGTCGGCTCCTCCTGCATGGTCGACGTCGTCGAGCCCGGCTCGCTGGAGCGGTCCAACGGCAAACTGCGCCGGATCTACGACATGCGTCCCAAGGGCTGAACCGGCCCCGCCTGTTCAGCCATCTGGCCGGCCCGGCCGGCGTGTCCTTCGAGGTCAGGCCGGCCGGGCTGGCTGACCGTTCATGAGAAACTAGCGAGTATGCCCACCTCAGCAACCACCACCAAGCGCGGCCGTCCCGGCTATGACCAGCAATCGGTCCTGCTGATCGCCGTCGACGTCTTCAACCGCCACGGCTACGACGCCACGTCCATGGGCATCCTCGCCGAGAACCTGGGCATCTCCAAGTCAGCGATCTATCACCACGTGCCGTCCAAGGGCGATCTGCTCAAGCTCGCGCTGGACCACGCCCTGGGCGGCCTCGAGGCCATCCTGGACCGGCCCGAGGCGCAGACCGGCTCCGCCGAGGCCCGGCTGGAGTTCGTGGTCCGCGAGACCATCTCGGTGCTGGTGGAACGGCTGCCGTTCGTCACGCTGCTGCTGCGGCTGCGCGGCAACACCGAGATCGAGCGGAACGCGCTGGAGCGCCGGCGCACCTTCGACCACAAGGTTGCAGCCCTCATCTCCGCCGCCCGCGACGAAGGCTCGTTGCGCCAGGACATCGACCCCCGCACCGTCACCCGCCTGTTGTTCGGCACCATCAACTCGATCGTCGAGTGGTACAAGCCCGGCGGCTCGCTGTCCCCGGAGAAGCTGGCCGACGACGTCATCACCATGGCGTTCCACGGCCTTCACGTTCCCAGCTAGCCGCGCCCGGGCCTGCCGTGCGCATGGCAGGGAACGCATTGACGCTTTGCGGCACCGCGGCCAGTCTTGGAGCATGGCCACAAGACTCTCCCGGGTGCTCTTCGGAGCCTTCCCGCAGCTGCGTTACGAACCGACGGCCAAACGGATCAGGGCACGTGCTACCGGCCACACAGTCGTAGACACCCTGAATGCCTATCTGGTCTGGGAACCGCGCCGGATCACGCCGGTCTTCGCCGTGCCGGAGGCCGAACTCAGCGCAGAGCTGGCGCCGCCGTCGCTGCCCGCCCCCGCCGTGGAGGAACACGCCGCGAGCATCCGCCCGGACGTTCCGCCGGGATTCGACCCGAGGACCAGTTTCCACAAGCACACCGCGCCCGGTGAGGAACTCGACGTCGTAACACCGGCGGCCACCGTTCGCCGGGCGGCCTTCCGGCCCGACGACCCGGACCTGGCCGGCTATGTGATTCTGGATTTCGGCAGCTTTGAATGGCTCGAGGACGATGAGGAGATCGTCGGCCACCCCCGGGACCCGTTCCACCGGGTGGACATCAGGGCGTCCTCCGTCCCGGTGGAAGTCGCCCTCGACGGCGTGACGCTGGCCCGCACGAACGGAGCGCAACTGCTCTACGAGACCATGCTCCCGGTCCGGTACTACATCCCGCCGGCGGACGTGCGGCTGGACCTCTTGCAGGAGAGCCCCAAGCGGACCGTGTGCCCGTATAAGGGCCAGGCCAGCTACTGGAGCTATCCTGCCTCAGAACAGGGCGGCAACATCGCATGGAGCTACGACCGGCGCTTCCGCGATGCCGCCCAGATCCATGGGCTCATCAGTTTCTTCAACGAACGGGTCGATCTGACGGTCAACGGCGCGCTCCAGCCCCGCCCGGTGACGCCTTGGTCCCGGCCAGACTGACCGTGGCACCGCGGCACAGCGCGTGTAGTTGGTGATCTTTCACCCGCATTGGGTGAAGACTGCCCCCGCCGGAAGCCCTAGCTTGGAGAACATGTGATGGACCAGCCTCTATCGCTTGTGAGACCGCACTCATGGCTCCCGCCGTCTAGCGGGCGGCCAGCGGAAGGAGGATGGATGCTCCACCTTTACACGTCGGCCCCATCTGGAAGAAGGACATTCGGGATGACCCGGATCGTCACAAACGCACCGGGTTGCCGGGTATGAGCGTGCCTGCCGCATCGCCGCCCAGCATCGATCCGGTCGCCGTGATGCGTTCCAGGCCGTACATTGCCGCGCTCCTGCTGGCAGCGGTCTTGGGCGTTCCCATCTCGATCATTGCCTACGGTTTTCTCGCCTTTGTCGCCGCGGTCCAACGGTTCATCTTCGCCAGCCTGCCGAATCAGGTCCTCGGGGGTCCTGCCCCTGCGTGGTGGCCAGTTCCGTGGCTGGTGCTGTGCGGGCTGTTGACGGCATTGACCATCCGGTATCTGCCGGGAACCGGCGGCCACTCACCCGCTTTCGGGTTCAAGACTGGCGGCGGTCCGCCCAGCGGTCGGGAGCTCGTGGGCATCGTTCTCGCGGCACTGACCACGCTCAGCCTCGGTGCGGTGCTCGGACCCGAGGGTCCGCTGATCGCGATCGGTGGCGGCCTCGGGGCGCTGGCCGTGCACCTGGTGAAGAAGGACGCCCCGCCGATGGCCCTGACGATCATGGCCTCGGCTGGCAGCTTCGCAGCGATCAGTACCCTGCTCGGGTCTCCCGTGCTCGGCGCGTTCCTGATCATGGAGGCCGCCGGAATCGGGGGAATGACGCTGAGCCTGATGGCCCTGCCCGGACTGCTCGCTTCCGGCGTCGGGGCGCTGGTGTTCGTCGGCCTCGACGGCTGGACCGGGCTGGGCAGCTTCTCGCTGGCGCTGCCCGTCGTGCCGCCTGCAGTGCCGCCGACCCTGGCGACGCTGGGCTGGGCGGTAATCATGGGCGTCGTCGGCGCGCTGTTGGGATGGTTGATCCGCTGGGTCGGGCTCTCACTTCGTCCGGTCGTGCACCTGAACCGGATGTTGGTGACCTCCGGGCTCGGCCTGCTGATCGGTCTTGCCGCGATGGCCTACCAGTTGATCTCTGGGAACAGCTTCACGCAGGTCTTGTTTTCGGGACAGGACGCCCTTCCGGATCTGGTCGAACACGCCACGGACTACTCGCTTGCCGTGCTGGTCCTGCTGATCGCTTGTAAGGCCTTGGCCTACGGGCTCTCGCTGAGCGCTTTTCGTGGTGGGCCGGTGTTCCCTTCGATGTTCATCGGTGCGGCGCTCGGTATTGCCGCGAGCGGGTTGCCCGGAATGAATCTCGCGGCAGGGCTCGGCATGGGCATGGGAGCCATGTGCGCAGCCATGCTACGGCTGCCGCTGACGTCGACGCTGCTGGCCACACTGTTGCTGGGGGTGGACGGTGTGGCGGTAACACCGCAGGTGGTAGTGGCTGTGGCGGTGGCCTTCGTGATCTCCAACGTGCTCCCGACGCCGGGCCCGACGGCGTCCGTGGCGCCTGATGATGTCGGGCCCGTCCAGCATAGGGCTCCCTCGCGGGCCAACCATGCCCATGAGAGCGCGGGCCGCTTGACGGTGCGGGACCGGTGGATCGCCTCGTTGTTCATCATCGGCTCGAGCCTGTTCGCGTTGGGGGCGGTGCCGTCCTACGCCGAGGCCGTGGGATTGCGCTTCTGCGCAGTGACGTTCTTCGTCGGTTCGCTGTTCTTCACCTGTGCATCGTTCCTGCAGTATCGCGAAGCCGTTGACGCGCTCCCGTCCGCGGGTGCCACGCGGCGCCCTGCGTTTTGGGTGTGGGCGCCGTGGAATCTTGTCTGGCTCGCTGGCGCGATTCAACTTGCCGGCACGCTGTGGTTCAACTGGAGTACGGGAAACGCGTTGCGGGTCAATCTCAGTGCGGCACTGACCGACCAGCGGGTGTGGCGACCCGACGCTCTGGGCTCAGTCGCCTTCCTCATTTCCAGCGGTGTGGCGTTGCGCGATGCCGGCCGCGGCGTCATGACCGGCCGGCCCAGGCCTCGGGTATGGAAGATCGGCGTGATCAACATGGCCGGCTCTGTTGCGTTCGGCGTCTCGGCCGTCGCGGCGTTTGTCATACCGTCAAGCGGCGATGTCTGGAACGCCGACCTGTCCACCCTCGGCACGCTGGTGGGAGCCCTGTGCTTCCTCACCGGCGCGGTTCTGATGCTGAATCCAGAACCCGCCCACGCCCCGGTTCGTGCGGACCGGGGAGCTCATCCGTAATCCCTTTTCACCAGTCTCTAAAGGAGAAGTGATGTCAGTAAATTCCCAGCCGACGGATGCCGACGCGGCGCTGTTCGGCAACCGATTTGTCACCCAGGAGGTTCCGAGCCGGGAGTTCCCGGAGACCGGAATTCCTGCTCAGGATGCTTTGCGGCTGGTCTCGGAGGACCTGGCACTGGAGGGTGATCCGGCCCGGAACCTGGCGACCTTCGTCACGACCTGGATGGAGCCGCAGGCGCAGCAGATCATCGCCGCGAACTTGCACCGCAATTTCATCGACCACGCCGAATATCCCCGCACGGCCGAGATCGAGCAGCGCTGCATTCGGATGCTCGCCGACCTCTTCCACGCGCCCGGCGAAACGACGGGAGCCCGAACCCAGGGATCGTCCGAGGCGATCATGCTCGGCGGGCTGTCCCTGAAGTGGAACTGGCGCAAGCGTCGCGAGGCCGCCGGCGCATCGACGTCGAGCCCGAACCTGGTGTTCGGCGGCGACGTGCATGTCGTGTGGGAGAAGTTTTGCCGCTACTTCGACGTCGAGCCGCGGATCGTGCCCCTGCAGCCGGCGAAGTACACGATCGGCCCGGAGGACGTGGAGGCCCATATCGATGAGAACACCATCGGCGTCGCAGCCGTGCTGGGTACAACGTTCACCGGGCACAAAGACGACATCGTCGGCATCAACGACCTGCTGGTCCGGATCAAGGGTGAGCGAGGCCTTGATGTGCCGCTGCACGTGGACGGGGCCAGTGGGGGATTCGTCTGGCCCTTCCTGTACCCGGACTCCGAGTGGGACTTCCGGCTCGAGCAGGTCCGCTCGATCAATGTCTCCGGGCACAAGTTCGGACTGGTCTACCCCGGCATCGGCTGGCTGATCTTCCGGGAGAAGTCCGACCTGGCCAAGGACCTCGTCTTCGAGGAGAACTACCTCGGGAAAACCGACTCGACCTTCACCCTGAACTTCTCCACCGGCTCGGCGATGGTTCTCGCCCAGTACTACAACTTCGTGCGCTATGGTCGCGCCGGTTACACCTACATCATGCAGAACATGCAGACCAACGCCCGCGCCCTCGCCGAGAAGTTGGAGGCCATGGGCAGGTTCGAGATCATCGGCCCCGACGAGGAGCAACTTCCCCTGGTCGCGTTCCGGCTCGCCGCCGACACCGGGTACAACGAGTTCGACATTGCCTGGCAGCTCTCGGCCGAGCGCGGCTGGATGGTGCCGGCGTACACCCTGCCCCCGAACGCCCAGGACGTGACGATCATGCGGGCCCTGGTCAAGGAAACGATGAGCCGCGAGCACGTCGACACGCTCGCCCGGGACATCGAAGAGGCGTGCTCCACGCTGGCGAAGAAGGGCGGCGCGCACGAATCCGAACGAAAGAAGATTGTCACCGGACCCGGCCATTGAGCCAGCGCAGACCTTTAACCCAGCGCACGCTGATAACCCAGTGGAAACGCGGACGCTCCGGTCCCGGCAGGTTGCCGGCGAGCACCCGGCAACAGAGGGGGCGCCCCGCTGAGCCGGGGCGCCGCGCAACTGTCCACCCTGGTTGTCTCCCCCCGAGTTTCCAGGGCAGGATCCCGGAAGCCGCCACTCAGAGCTGGTAGTCGGCTGTCGTGGTGATGTTCTCGTGCACGCAAAGAATATTGTGCTCGGAGTCCATGAACCAGGCGCACTTCTCCGAATCCGTCGTACAAATGTGGTTCTCGGTCTTGAGATCGGGGAGATCGTAGTCCTGGAACGTGACGCCCCTGGCCTCCATCTCCCGGACCGTCCGCTCGATCTCGCTGACTTCAAAGCTCAGGGTGGTGTGCTCTGAGTGCATTCCATCCTTGACTGGCATCAGCTGCAGCATTGGGCCGCCCTCTGAGCCGAACATTTCGCTTCCGTCGTCCGCCACGCCACGGTGCGGGAGTCCCAACGTGTCCGCGTAGAAATGCCGGGCACGCTCTGCATCATCGACTGGCAGGACTGTTGTGGCTTTGCTGAGTACTAGGGACATTTGGCCACCTCCTACGAGCAAGATTTTACGCCGGAGCACGCCGGAAAGAGCCCGCCAATTGCTCCCCCTGACACGTGACGCTCCCTCACTTCCGGCAGCCATTTCGAAAACGCTCCCTCACTTCCGGCAGCCCAACAACGGACGCTACCGCATTACGTGCGGGAACGTCCGGACCGGAACTGCAGGACGTGCGGGAGCGTCTGGACGGGAACTGCAGGACGTGAGGGAGCGTCCGGAGGGGGCTACTTTTCGACGAGGGTGAGGACGTCGTAGGTCGCGACGATTTCGTCATCTTGGTTGGTGAGGACGGCGTCCCAGGCCACCTCGCCGTACTCGTCGGTCTCGCGCGGGGTGATCTTCTTGGCCGTGAGGGTCACCCGGATCGAGTCGCCCGCGGCCACGGGGGTGACGAAGCGCAGGTTCTCCAGCCCGTAGTTGGCCAGGACGGGACCCGGTGCGGGCTCCACGAACAGGCCGGCGGCCCAGCTGAGCAGGAGGTAGCCGTGCGCCACGATGCCCGGGAAGAACGGGTTGGCCGCGGCGGCTTCCTGGTTGGTGTGGGCGTAGAAGGTGTCGCCGGTGGAGTTGGCGAACTTGGTGATTTCCTCCAGCGAAACCTCGCGCAGTTCCGAGCGGATGGCGTCGCCGATGTGCAGCGTGGCCAGGGATTTCCGGAACGGGTGCTGGCCCTCGGTCTCGAGCGTGAAGTTGCGGTCCGCGCCGGTGTGCCAGACGCCGGTGACGGCGGTGAGCATGTTGGGCGAGCCCTGGATGGCGGTGCGCTGCATGTGGTGCATCACCGAGCGGATGCCGCCGAGCTCTTCGCCGCCGCCGGCGCGGCCGGGGCCGCCGTGGACCAGGTGCGGGACCGGGGAGCCGTGGCCGGTGGAGCTGCGAGCGTCCTCGCGGTTGAGCATGAGCACGCGCCCGTGGTGGGCCGCGATGCCGGTGACCAGCTGCTGCGCCACGGCGGGATCGTTCGTGCAGACCGAGGCTACGAGCGAGCCCCCGCCGCGCGCGGCGAGGCGGACGGCGTCGGCCAGGTCGGTGTAGCCGATCACCGAGGACACCGGGCCGAAGGCTTCGAGCGAGTGGACCTGCTCCGCTTCCGGGTTGGCCCAGCTCAGCAGGACCGGGGACATGAAGGCGCCGCCGTCGACGACGCCGACGCTACCGTCCGCGCTGGTGACCTTCGGCGCATCGAGCGTGCCGTACGCAAGCTCGCCGCCGGCGTCGAGCATGGTCTGGACGGCGGCCCGCACGTCGGCGAGCTGCTCGAGGGAGGCCAGGGCGCCCATCGTGACGCCCTCCGCACGGGGGTCGCCGAGCACGACGCGTTCGCGGATCCGCTCCCCCACCGCGGCAACGACGTCGGAGACCAGGTCCTGCGGGACGATCGCGCGGCGGATCGAGGTGCATTTCTGGCCGGCTTTGGCGGTCATCTCGGTGACGAGGGACTTGATGAAGGCGTCGAATTCCGCCGTGCCCTTGACGGCATCCGGGCCCAGGATCGCGGCGTTGAGCGAGTCGGTTTCGGAGGTGAAGCGGACGCCGCCCTTGACCACGTTGGGGTGGGACTTCAGCGTGTTGGCGGTTGAGGCCGAGCCGGTGAAGGCCACGAGGTCACGGTAGTCCAGGTGGTCCAGCAGCGTGCGGACTGAACCGGAAATGAGCTGCAGCGAGCCCTCGGGCAGGATGCCGGATTCGTCGATCGCCTTGACCACGGCCGCGGCCACGTAGCCGGTGGGTGTGGCCGGCTTCACGATCGTGGGGACGCCGGCGATGAAGGCCGGGGCAAGCTTCTCCAGCATGCCCCAGACCGGGAAGTTGAAGGCGTTGATCTGCACGGCCACGCCCGGAATGCGGGTATAAATGTGTTCGCCGGCGAACGAGCCGTCACGGGACAACACCTCCATGGGACCATCCACCACCACCTGGGCGTTGGGAAGCTCACGCCGGCCCTTGGACCCGAACGTGAAGAGCACGCCGATGCCGCCGTCGATGTCGATCATCGAGTCGATCTTGGTGGCGCCGGTCTGCGCCGAAAGTTCGTAGAACTCCTCGCGGCGGCCGTTGAGGTACTGGGCCAGTTCCTTCAGCTTGAGGGCGCGCTGGTGGAACGTCAGCTTCCCCAGTTCCGCCTGGCCGGTGGCGCGTCCATAGTCCACGACGGCGGCGAGGTCGAGCCCCTCGGTGCTCACCTTGGCCAGGAGTTCGCCGGTGCTGGCGTCCAGGACCGGCGCCGCGCCGGCCGCGGACGCGGCGTCGGGAGTCCACCAGGACCCGCGGATAAAGCTCGGGACGATCTCTACGGTGTCTACTGTGGGTGCGGCTGTGGCGGTCATCGTTGACGGGTCCTTCCAACGGGGAGCAAGATCAACACGGCCGGAACATTACTGACCGTCCGTTCGGTAATATGATCTAGAGTACATGAATGAGGCCTGCCGCACACTAGCCGCGGCGGCACTGACCGGCCGGGTCCTCGGCCGGCCGGCAGCAAAGGAGACGCTATGACGCCCGAGACCGGCAGCACCGAGTTGTGGAAGATCACCCTCGGCGAGCTCGACGAGAAGATGGGCGTGAAGATCGTCGAGGAGTCCGTGGACCGCGTGGTGGCGACCATGCCGGTGGAGGGCAACAGGCAGTCGTTCGGGCTCCTGCACGGCGGCGCCTCACTGGCCGTCGGCGAGGCCGTGGGGTCCTGGGCCGCCGTCATCCACGCCAGCACGCTGGGAAAGACCGCGGTAGGCGTTGACGTCTCGGCCACGCATCACAAGTCGGCGCGGGAAGGGACCATCACCATCACGGCAACCCCGATCCACCTCGGCGGCACGCTCACGACCCACGAGGTGCTGATCACGAACGAGCGCGGCCAGCGGCTGTGCACGCTGCGGATCACCAACCTGCTGCTGGACCGCAAGGCCTGACCGGGCCGGAAATCCCGCCGAAATCGCCGAAGCGACGCGGACCCGCCGTAACGGTCGGGCGACCGCAGAGCTTGCCGGCGAGGCCGGAGCCCGGAGACCGGAGCCGGAGCCGGAGCCGGAGCGCGAATACCTCGGCCTACCCCTTCGATGTAGGGCCGATCGGCCCGGAAGGCCCGGCACCCGGGCTGTTAGCGTGGAAGGGCTGAGTCACCCAGCACCGCTGGGCGCAACCGGTCGCACCGGAAGGGATCCACCATGCTCTCAGACACCTCGCTTCCTGTCATCCAGGCAACGCTCCCCGTGGTTGGCGAGCACATCGAGGAGATCGCCAAGCGCTTCTACAAACATATGTTCGAGGCCCGCCCGGACCTTCTGGATGGCCTGTTCAACCGCGGGAACCAGGCGGACGGCCGGCAACAGCAGGCACTCGCCGGATCCATCGCGGCATTTGCCGGCATGCTCGTGGAGAAGCCGGATCAAGTGCCCGACCATCTGCTCTCGCGGGTGGCCCATAAGCACGTCTCGCTGGGACTTAGCCCGGACCAGTACCAGATTGTCCACGACAACCTCATGTGGGCGATCGTGGACGTGCTCGGGGACGCCGTTGCCCCCGAGGTCGCCGCTGCCTGGGACGAGGTCTACTGGCTGATGGCAAACCTGCTCATCAACAAAGAACGCGGGCTATACAAGGCCGTGCACCTCGCTCCCGAGACCATTTGGCGGACGTCGCGGGTGGTGAAGCGGATCCAGGAGACCGACGACGTCGTCTCGTTCGTCGTCGAACGGACCGACGAGCGCGACGTCAAGCCGTCCCTGCCGGGGCAATATGTGACCATCAAGATGACTATGCCCGACGGCGTGCAGCAGCCCCGGCAATACAGCCTGACCAAGGCCGACGACGGGCAGCACCGGCAGTTCGCGGTGAAGCGGGTGCATGGGCTCGAGACCCCCGACGGCGAGATGTCCACGCTGCTCCACGACGACGTCCAGGTGGGCGACGAGGTGGTGCTCTCGGCTCCATTCGGCGACGTGGTGCTGGAGTACACGGACCGGCCCCTCGTCATGGCCAGCGCCGGAATCGGCATCACGCCCATGGCCGGGATGCTGTCCCACCTCGTGCAGTCCGGTTCCCAACGACAGGTGATGCTCCTGCATGCCGATGACAGCGCGGCATCCTTCCCGCTGCGCGCGCAGGTCACGGAGGATCTGGCGAAACTGGCGGACGGGACCTTGAAGGCCTGGTTCCTGACTCCTACCGAGGCCGGCGAGGCGTCCGGATCCTCGTTCAGCGGTTTCATGGATGTCAGCGCGGTGGACCTCCCCGACGACGCCGAGTACTACCTCTGCGGCCCCCTGCCGTTCCTGAAGTCGGTCCGGAACGCCTTGATCGCCGGCGGCGTACCCGCCAAGGACATTCAGTACGAAGTGTTCGGCCCGGACCTCTGGCTGGCGGACTTCCAGCAGCCCCGGCTCGCTGTTCTGCCCGGGCCTCTTAGCTAGCGCGCCCGCCGTCGCCGGCCGAACGCCACAAACGCCGCCCCGAGCAGCAGCGCCCCGGCGCCGAGACCGGCCGCCGGCAGCAGCCCGCTTGCTCCCATGCTGGCCAACGGGTCTGTCCTGCCCGATGGCGTGCTCTCCGGAGCCGCGCCGCGCACCGTGATGGAGGCGTCCGACGGCGGGACGGGAACCGGCGCCGGGCCGGCCGGCTGAGCGTGGCCTCCCGGCTGCTGGGCGGGCGTTTGCCGAGAAGGGACTCCCGGCTGTTGGGGGGTCGCTCCCTGCGGCTGGGCGGCCGGCTGTTGGTCTGCCGGCTGCTGGGCTGGTGTTCCCTGGTGATGGGCGGGAGGCTGGTTAGGGGTACCGGCGGAAACGGCCGCAGTGTCGATGATGAAGGCTATTTCCGCCGCATGCGACGTGACCGTATCAATGAGCTGTGTGACCGTCAGCGTGTGCGCCCCGGCTGCCAGTCCCGCGGGGAACGGGGTGCTCCAACCGCCGGATCCGGCCTGCACCGGTCCAATGGGCGTCCCGTCCATGGCGACGCGCACAGTGGCGCCGTCGACGGCGGAGCCGGCGATGTCCGTGGGCAGTGCATTTTGACGGAGGTGGTTGCCCACCCGGATGCTCGACACAACCGGAACCGGCGGAATGACGGTATAGGTGACGGTCGTGGCGGGGCTGTCCGGCTCCCCGGGAGACGTGAGTACCGCCGTGACCGAGACCTTCCCGAAGACCGGCTGATCGGCGACCCTGATGCTCCAACGGCCGTCCAGACCGACGGTCCCGGACCCGGTGACATCGCCCGCCAGCACAACGGTCGCGCCGGGCATGCCGGTGCCGGCGATACTGTCCAGTGCACGCAGAGCGGTACCCGTCGGCGTCGTGATTCCGGGCGCCGGAAGTGGGGCTGGTTCGACGGTGGCAGTAAAGGACGCCGGTCCAGAATGGCTGAAGCCGTTCACGGTCTCCGCTGAAAAGGCCAGCTTCCCGCTCGGGACCGGTGCCCGGAAAGCCCAGTTCCCGGCAGCATCCACTGGGACGTCGAGTTTCTGCGCCCCAACGGTGATGCGGACCTTGGAATGCGGTGCCACTTCCGACGCGGGGGCCGCGGGAACGTGTCCTGTAATGAGCTGCCCCGCCGCCACCGTCCCTGAATTCGCCGGCGTCACGAGTTCAGGCTTATTCAGGAAGAGCTGAAGCTGCACGCCGCCGGGAATGTGGTTCAGCGCATCGTCCAGCGTCGTCGCTACGGCAAAGTTCTGCAGCGCGCCCTGGGGTTCGCCGGCGGAGTGCGTGCCGACGGCGAAGTTTCCGCTGATCCACGGGCCGCCGGAGTCTCCCCCGCTGGACTGGACGTCGTAGGACAGGAATCCCCTGAACGCCCGCAGATCTCCCGCTGCGCCAGTTCTTCCGCCCACGACGTAGATGCCGGTCTCGGCCACGGTGCCGCAGGACCAGCCTGTGGTCCGCCCGGAACGGCAGACGGCCTGCCCCTGGTAGGGCGCAGCGGTTCCGATGATCTTGACGGCGGTCGGGCCCGGGTTGGCGGGATCGGCGTTGGTGAACGTCGGCCCGTCGCCGCGCCATTTAGTCACCGACGGCTGGATCGTGAGGCCGGGCCGCAGGCCCTTGATGACGGCTATGTCGGTGCCGATGTTGCCGGGGTTGCCCTCAGAACCCGTGATGGGCGAGTTATGGGGTCCCCCGAACTGGCCGAACCCGAAGGTTCCCAGGGCTTTACGTACGGCCGGAAGGGGCGTCGTCGCGCCGCCGGCAGTCGCCGCAGTGGCAGGCTCGACGTCGGCCCGGGTCGCAGTCCCGTCTTCGGCACAGTGTCCGGCGGTCAGCACAAGCGGCAGGCCGGCCGGGTCGAAGGCTCCGAAGCCGGCAGAGCAAATAGTCATGTTGTCGATAACGACGCCCTGGCCGCCGAAGAAGTCCTCCTCGGTCTTGATGGCAGCGCCCTTTTCGAGCGCCACATTGGCGTAGCGGGACACGAAATCTGCCGCCGAGATCTTACCGGGAACCGGCTCGGCAACCGCGTCCCGACTGCCGGGCATCGGCGCCGCCGGGGCCTTGTCCTTGGCCTCGGGCGTGTTCGTACCGCCGGTGCGGATAATGAAGTGGCCGTCGGCGTAGGCCACCGCCTGCAACCCGGCCGACCCTACCTCACGCACGTAGGCCTGGAAGAGCTGCTCGGCACTGCCGGCGACGAGTTCGGGCGCCGCCGAGGCCGCGGCCGGCGAGGCTTTCCTCGCCGGAGACGTCGCACCAGGGACGGCCTCCAGCGTGAATTCATCCGGCCCGGACTGGTTGAGTTCGTTGGTCCGTGCCTGAAGCCCGGCGCCGCTGCCCTGGACGACGATCTTCCCGTCCCGCAGGACGATCCCGACATAGCCGGGCAGCGCGCGCAGCGAGGGTGCGGCGTCGGCGGCCCGCCTGGCCTGCGCGCCGGCGGCGTTGAATTGCTCAAGGGTCATGCCCAGATCCCGTCGGATCGCCTCGGCGAGTCCGGCGTCGCTGACGGCCGACGATGGGGTCGCAGCGGACGCGGTCGGCGAGACCGGCGTAGCGGGCGCCGGTTCCGGCGTGGGCGCAGCCTGGCTGACGCTTACCGATGGTTCAGGCGAAACTGTGGCCGCCCCGGCGGGGCCGTCTTCGGCCAGGGCAGGAACGGCGTAGAAGGATCCCGCCAGCGCGATGGCGGCAGCCGCCACCGCCCGCACTGTCAGCTGGTACTTCGGAGTCTTCACTCCGCTACCCTATCTGCCGAGTTTGGCCAGGATGGCCGAGAGCTCCTCTGGCGTCACGCCGTGGCGGAGCAAGTACTCTGCGGTGTTCAGGGAACGGACGAATTCCAGCAGGCTTTCGCTGCGGGATTCCAGCAGGGGTGCAAGGACGTCCTCGGGCAGGAACCGTTCATGGGGATGCGGGACCGCCGAGATCCGGTGGTGCTCATTGATGCCCCGCATGGCGCGCTGGTAGCCGCCCGCAATGGCCTCATCGCCGTGCCCGGCAAGGTCCTGCAGCATGGCGGCGATCATGCCGCTCCGGTCCCGCCCGGCCGAGCAATGGATGACCACACCCCCCTCCGCGGCGGCCACCGCCTTGAAGACGCCGGCCAGCAGGTGCGGGAACAGCCTGGCGTTGTCGGCATAACAGACCGGGTCGTTCAGGTAGGGCACGCAGAGCTCGCGGAATTCGCTGTTGTCCGGGTCTTCCGTGGGGGCCAGCACGACGTCGAACCCGGCCAGGGCCGTCTCCGGCACCGGCGGGTCGGTTTCCCGGCGCCGGATTTCGGCTGCGTTGCGGAGGTCGACGACGGTCCGGATGCCGCGGCGGTACGCCTGCCGCCAGCCGCACTCCGTCAGCCATTCACGGCGGCCCATGCGGTACACGTCCCCGGCCACATGCCACGCGTTGACCGCCCCGTCCCACTCCATCGCTCCGGGCACGGTCTGCTGTTCGGCTTGGCCACCGGGCGCGGCAGGAATGGTCATCTTGACAGCTAAGCACACGCCCAGTCGCAGATCCACGGCGGGCTTCGGGAAAGTCATGCACAACGGGACCATGGGCATGGCGCGGGTTCACGGTCCGGCATAAGGTGGCCGTAAACCCGGATTTCCGCCGTGCTCTCTTCAGCTCGCCGGCCGCCGGGACCGACACCTTCGCGGCGCGTGGACTGAACCTACGTGCTACTGAGGGGAACACCATGAGAATCGTGAATTTTCGACGCCGGCGAACGGCCCTGGCGGCCGGTCTCGCAACCCTGGCAATGGCGGCCGGGTTCGCAGCGGTGCCGGCGCAGGCCGTGGACAAGACCAAGTACATCGCGCTCGGGGACTCGTACGCCGCCGGGCAGGGGGCGGGGCCGTACCTGGATAATTGTTACCGGAGCGAGAACGCGTATTCCGAACTCGCTGCTGAGTCGAAGGCCATCAAACTGGTCACCAACGCGTCGTGCAGCGGCAAGACCACGCAGGACGTCGTGAAAAACCAGCTGCGCCAGCTGAACAAAAGCACGGAACTGGTGACCATCACCGCCGGCGGCAACAACCTCAAGTTCGGGGAAATCGTCACCTATTGCGGCGCTGCCTTGGCCGCTCCCACCGCGGCTGCGGCAGCGTTGTGTGACAAAGCAAGCGCCGACGCGACGGCCCTGATTGTCAGCGGACAACTGGCCCGCGACGTGGCCTCGATGATCCAGAGTGTCAAGGCTGCCGCACCCAACGCCAAGGTTGTTGTGACCGGCTACCCCTACCTCTACGATCCGGTCGTCCCCAACCCGGCCGATCCGATGTCCCTGTTCATCTACAAGGCCACCCGCCTGGCCAACGGACTAAACGACGCGATCGCCGCCGGGTCCGCCGGAGCGACGTACGTTGACGTCAAGGCCGCCTTCGCCGGCCACGGCATCAACTCGGCGACGCACGACCCGTGGATCAACCTCGACCTCGCAGACCCAACCAGCCCGGACAACTTCCACCCGAACGCTGAGGGCTACGAGGCGTACTTCGCGTCCCTCAACAAGGTCAATGCCTACTCGGCACCCTAGCGCCGCTTGGCCAACCTAAGCTCGAGGCCGTTGCGGACCATCGGCCATTCGTGCTCGAGGATGGAAAACACGACGGTATCCCGCAGCGCGCCGTCACTGCTGCGCGAGTGGCTGCGCAGCACGCCGTCCTGTTTGGCGCCCAGCCGGGCGATCGCCTCGCGGGACTGGTGATTGAGCCAGTGCGTCCGGAATTCGACCGCAGGGCAGCCGAGCGTTTCGAACGCGTGCCGCAGCAGCAGTAGCTTGGAGTCCGGGTTGGTGCCGCTGCCGTGCGTGGACGCGGCGTTCCAGGTGGAGCCAATCTCGACGCGCGGCGTATCGGCGTCGATGTTCATGTACGTCGTCATGCCGATCACGCGGCCCGGCCCACCCGTGGCGGGGTCAAGCAGCCGCGTGGTGAAGGGCAGCATGGCGCCGCTGTCCTGCAGGGCCAGGCGCCGCTCAATCTCGGCGGCCATGTGGTGCGGGTCGGGCACACTGGTGTACCAGAGGTTCCACAGTTCGCCGTCGCGGGCCGCTTCCACCAGGCCATCATGGTGGGCCAGGCTCAGCGGTTCCAGGACAACATACTTTCCGGTAAGCGTGGTGGATTGAATACGGTTCACTGGACCATCCTAGGTGCGGGACCAGGCGGCTTGCGGGATCATAGGCCGTCCGGGGCTGGTTCGGTCCCAATGCCGGGCCTTCTGGGTAGGCTGGGCCCATGATCACAGTCACCGGTACGGTCCGCTCCACCCTGGATGCCAGTAACGCCTTCGCATACCTCGCCGCTTTCGAGCACACGCCGGAATGGGACCCCGGGACGCCGGTGGTCAAGAAGCTCTCCGACGGCCCGGTGGCTGTGGGCCACCGCTATCACGCCGAAGCGGACTTCCGCGGCAAGCGGCAGACCCTGATCTACGAGGTCGTGGAGCTGGCAGGCAACGTTATTAAACTGCGCGGCGAAAACAAGTCTGTCATCTCCGTGGACACGATCGATGTAAAGCCTTCGGGACAAGGTTCCGAAGTCCGGTACACCGCTGAATTCCAGCTCAAGGGATGGCTCAAGTTTGCGGAACCATTCGTCAAGCCGGCCTTCCAGTCACTTGCGGCTCCGGCCATGGACGGCATGAAGAAGACCCTGGACGCGAGGGCATCGAAGTAGCCCGCGCCGGCCCGCCCAGTCGTTCAAGGCAGGGCCGGTAGTCCCGGCGCTCCGGTCAGTCGGTCCAGTCGAAGAAGCCCTTGCCGGTCTTGCGGCCCAATTCTCCGCGGGCCACCTTGTCGCGGAGGATCTGCGGCGGGGCGAAGCGTTCGCCCAGCGTGGACTGCAGGTATTCCGCGATGCCGAGGCGCACGTCGAGGCCCACGATGTCGGTGGTCCGCAGCGGGCCCGTGGGGTGCTTGTAGCCGAGGACCATCGCGTTGTCGATGTCCTCGGCGGTGGCTACGCCCTCTTCAACCATGCGCATGGCTTCCAGCGCGATCGCGACGCCAAGCCGGGAGGAGGCGAATCCGGGGGCGTCGTTGACCACGACGGCAGTCTTGCCGAGCCCCTCGACCCAGCCGCGGGCGGCCTGGGCCAGGGCCGGGGACGTCTGGTCGCCGAGGACCACTTCGATGAGCGTCGACGCCGGCACAGGGTTGAAGAAGTGCAGGCCCAGGAAGTTCTGCGGCCGCTTGAGCTCACGGGCCAGTCCGTTGACCGAGAGCGACGACGTGTTCGAGGCGAGATAGGCGCCGTCGGCGAGCCGTTCCTCGATGCCGCGGAGGGCGGTGACCTTCAGGTCCCAGTCCTCGGGAACGGCCTCAACCACGAGCTGCCGGCCGGTGAAGTCGTCGTAGTCCACGGTGACCGTCAGCCGGGAGACCATCTCGTCCAGGTTGCCGTCCACGGCGCCGCGCTCGATGCTCTTGGCCGCGGCGGACTCGACCCGTTCGCGGGCGGCCTCGGCCGAAGCCTCATCACGCTCGACCACCAGGACGTTGGCGCCCTTAATCAGGAAGGCGTGGGCGATGCCTGCGCCCATGCGGCCGCCGCCGAGCACCCCAACGAAGTTGGGAAGATTACTGGCGGGAAGTTCGGAGTTGCCCATGTCTATTTCTTCTTCTCTGATTCTTTGGCCGGCGAGAGGTCAGATTTCTTGCCGGATTTCTTGTCTGTCTTCTTGTCCAGAAAAGCCTGCATGCGGTCGAACTTGGCCTGGGATTCGAAGAGAATTCCCTGCGCCAGTTGGTCGATCAGGGGATGCGCCTCGGCCGGGGCGTGGAACACGGATTTGGTGATCCGGACGGCGAGCGGGTCCTGCGCGGCGATCCGGTCGGCGAGCTTGTGGGCCGCGGCCATCAGCTCGGACGGTTCATGGATTTCGGTGATGAGGTTGACGGCCAGGGCGCGTTCGGCGCGCAGCACGGCGCCGGCGAGCAGCATTTCCTTGGCCACCGGCTCGCCGACAAGTTCCTTGAGGCGCCAGCTGGCGCCGGCCGCGGCCAGAATGCCGAGGCCGGTTTCTGGGTTGCCGATCCGGACCGACGGGGTGCCGATCCGGAAGTCGGCAGCGTAGGCCAGTTCGGCGCCCCCGCCGAGGCAGAAACCGTCCAGGGCCGCGATGACCGGCATCGGCAGCTTGGCGATGCGCACAAAAATGGTGGAGTTGATCCCCTGCAAGGCGTCGTCCCGGCGGCGTTCGCGCAGTTGCCCGATGTCCGCTCCGGAGGCGAAGACCCCGTCCGCGCCCGCGATGATGAGGACTTTCGGCTGCTGTTCCAGATAGGCGCACACGGCATGGAGTTCATCGACCATCTGCTGGTCGATCGCGTTGCGGACCTCGGGCCGGTTGAGGATCGCCACCACACGGTCTTCACGTTCCTCGACCAGGAGGGTGCCGAAGGCGGACGGGTCGAATGCCGGGGCCGCCACTACACGCGCTCCAGCAGCATGGCCGTGCCCTGGCCGACGCCGATGCACATGGTGGCGAGGCCGATCTTGGCGTCTTCGCGTTCCATCCGGCCCAGTAGCGTGATGGCGATCCGCGAACCGGAGGACCCCAGCGGGTGGCCCAGGGAGATCGCGCCGCCGTCGCGGTTCACAATCTCCGGGTCGAGGCCGAGCCGGCGCATGCTGGCCAGGGACTGTGTCGCGAACGCCTCGTTGAGTTCGACGGCGCCGAGGTCACCGGCGCTGAGCCCGGCACGGTCGAGCACCTTCCGGGTGGCCGGGACCGGGCCGATGCCCATGATTTCGGGCTCACAACCGGCCGAGGCGCCGTCGATGATGCGGGCGCGCGGCGTGAGGCCAAGCTTCTGGATGGCTGATTCAGAGGCCACGATGATGGCGGAGGCGCCGTCGTTAAGAGTGGACGAGTTGCCCGCGGTGACGATCGAGCCGCCCTTGACGACGGGCCGCAGCCCGGCGAGGACGTCCATGGTGGTGCCGGCGCGGGGACCTTCGTCGGTGTCCACCACGGTCTCGCCCTTGCGGGTCTTGACGGTCACGGGGACGATCTCGTCGGCGAAGCGTCCGGCGGCGATGGCCGCGAGGGCGCGTTCGTGCGAGCGGACGGCGAAGGCGTCGGCGTCCTCCCGGGAGATGCCGTCAACCCGGCCCACTTCCTCGGCCGTCTCCGGCATGGAGTAGGTCATCTTGCCGTCCCGGGCGAGTTCGCCCTTGGTGAACTGCGGGTTGACGAACCGCCAGCCGATCGAGGTGTCGAACATTTCGCCGGGTTTGGCGAAGGCCGTCCGGGGCTTTTCCTG
The DNA here is from genome assembly GCF_052113245.1 of Arthrobacter sp. YAF34. Classification (NCBI taxonomy): domain Bacteria; kingdom Bacillati; phylum Actinomycetota; class Actinomycetes; order Micrococcales; family Micrococcaceae; genus Arthrobacter; species Arthrobacter sp. YAF34. The sequence goes on along the minus strand of NZ_JBFRCV010000007.1, from coordinate 216,342 downwards.
GACCCAGGGCGCCCGGCTCATGGATTCGACGCCGCCGGCGATCACGATGTCGGCGGCGCCGGACTTAATCATGTGGCTGGCCATGATGATGGCGCTGAGGCCGGAAGCGCAGAGCCGGTTCACCGTGATGCCGGGGATGTGGAGGGGCAGCCCGGCCAGGAGCGTGGCCATCCGGGCCACGTTGCGGTTCTCTTCGCCGGCACCGTTGGCGTTGCCGAGGATTACCTCGTCAATGGTGTCCGGGTCAATGCCGGCGCGGAGCACGGCTTCACGGACCACCAGTGCGGCCAGGTCGTCGGGGCGGACTGCGGAAAGGGCGCCGCCGTAACGGCCGACCGGCGTCCGGGCACCGCCAACAAGAAAAGCCTCGACCATGAGAACATCCTTCACCAAGAAAGCGGGGTCGGCACCAGAGTAATTTACCGACCGTTCGTTCTATAAAGATTACACGGCGGGGCAGGCGGGTCAACCGGATCCCGCCGCATTACGCGACGACGATGCCCAGATGAGTCGCGAGCAGCGGTGCCAGCAGGGTGAGCTGGTAGTCGTCGATCGCCAGGCCGGCCAGGCTGCCCAGGCCGCTGATCGTACGGAAGTCAGTGCCCCGGAGGTCGAAGTCCTTCAGCCGGGCGCCGGTGAAGTCGAGGGTGCCGATGGTGCAGTTTTTCAGGGCCACCCTGGTGGCGGTGCAGGAGCCCAGATCGAGCTCGTTGATGATGCAGTCGCTGATCTGGACGTCGGTGAGCTTGGATCCGCGCAGGTTCAGGTAGTCGAGCTTGCCGCCGTCGATCCGCACTGACTGCCAGCCGCTCTCATAGAGTTCCGCCGATCCCCAACGGGGGTTGCCGATCTCCACGTCGTGCAGGCTGGTCCGGGCGGCCGTGAAGACCGGGGCGTAGACCTCGGTAAGGACGCAGTCGCGGAAGGTGGCGCCGCGCAGCTGGGTCTCGTTGAAGGACACTCCGGCAAACTCACACTCGGCAAAGACCGTGCCGCTGAGCTCCAGTCCGTCGGCCGACGCCCGGCTGAAGCGGACGCCGTCGTACCTTTCTCCACCCCGGAAGTCCGGGGCCGGGTCATCCCGCAACTCCCCCGGCTGAACGGGCGCGAGCCGGGGTGCGGTGACTCTCGGGCCCTTGGCCGCCGCAGCGCGCCGGACCATCAGAGCGACTCGGCTTTGGCCGCGATTTCCGCCATGTCCTTCGCGAGCGCCTTGCGGGTGATGCGCATGCCGAGCGGACCGAACACGGTGAGCATGATCCTGCCCAGCCGGCTCGGGGTGATGAGTTCGGCGCCAAAAGTCAGCGTGAGGTCGGTGCCGCCGTCGCGGTCCACCACGGCGAAACGGGAGGTGTAACCGGCGCCGCCCTGGCGGGCGGTCACCGTGGTGCTGCCGGCGCGGCTCCGCACTGGTGCCTCACACTGGGCCACCCCCATCTCCACCGTTTCCGGGCGCCCCATCATGGTGCGGGTTTCCTTCCACCGGGTGCCCACGCCGTAGGGTCCGTCGGTGAGCATCTGGATCGAATCGATGCCGGACAAGGTTGCGGCGGAGCCGGGAATATCCGTCACCACGGCCCAGACCGACTCCGCCGGAGCATTGATGTGCTGCGTGAGCGTGGTCTTGTGGTCCATGACCACGAGCCTAGCAATCAATACGCACTCACTCTTGATTTAGTAAGCATGCTTTGTGTTAGTCTGAATGGACGTTGATTTTCTACCGGAAACGAAAGGTGGCCTACACCATGGGTGTCGGAGACAAGATTCAGAACGAAGCAGAGCACCTCGGCGGCAAGGCCAAGGAAGCGGCTGGAAACGCCACTGACAACGACCAGCTGCGGGCCGAGGGCCAGCGCGACCAGGTAGTAGCCGACGCGAAGAAGGTTGGCGAAAACGTCAAGGACGGTTTCAAGAAGGACTAATTCTTCAGTAAGAAGCGGCGCCGGACTTTCCTTTGGGGGACGACCGGCGCCGCTTTTTTTGTGTCCGCGCCTTGATGGCGATCCCTCCGGGCCGCCTTCCGGGCCTCCGGCCGGACATCCTGCAACAATGGCTCCCACCAGCCGACGGAGGAGACAGCATGGCACGGACAGCGGCAAACCGCGGCAAAGCAGCCACCCAGGATCTCAGCAACATCGACCTGAGCGCGGCCAGCGCCGCCGCCGGCGGTTCGCCGGTGCTGCGAGGCTATCTGGCGACGCCAGAGGGGGAAGGGCCGTTCCCGGCGGTCCTGATGATCCACGAGGTTTTCGGCGTCAACGACGTCACGGTCCGCCAGGCCGACCGGATGGCGGCGGCAGGCTACCTGACGCTGGCAGTGGACTTGTTCAGTGACGGTGGCGCCCGCCGCTGCCTCGTGGCCACCATGCGTGCGCTGTCGTCGGGCCAGGGCCGGGCCGTCACCGACCTGGCGACAGCCCGGGACTGGCTACTGAACTCCGGCCGGACCACGGGCAAGATCGGCGTGATTGGTTTCTGCATGGGCGGCGGGTTCGCTCTGCTGCTGGCTAATGACGGCTTTGACGCGGCGGCGGTCAACTACGGCCGGCGCCCGAAGGAACCCGACGAGGCACTGGCCGGCGCCTGCCCGATCGTGGCCAACTTCGGCGGCAAGGACCGCAGCCTGCCTGGCGAGGCGGCGAAGCTCGCGTCCGAGCTGGACCGGCTGGGCGTGGAGAACGACGTGAAAGAGTTCCCGCAGGCCGGGCACGGGTTCCTCAATGACGTGGAGACCGGCCCCAAGGCGCTGCGCCCGCTGTTCCGGGTCATGGGCATGAAGCCCGATCCGCAGTCCGCGCGCGAGGCGTGGCAGCGGATCGAGGACCACTTCGCTAAGCATCTCAAGCCCAACTGACTGGCAGCAGGGGCCGTTTTGAAGGGTCAAAACGGCCCCTGCTGCGAGCTACTTGGGTGGGTGGGCGACGTGTGTGCTGCAACCATGTCCATGGCCGACGTCGAAGGACACCCGAGGACCTGCCCGTCGGACGCCACGCGTGACGACGCTCCATCCCAGTTACTCGGTGCCGGACCCGGCTTCACCTCTACGCACCCCCATGATTGCGCGGGCACGTGGAGGTGCGACCGGCAGCAACCGGGCGGGAGCGTTACAGCGCCGTCGTAAGGGTGCCCGCGGGCCGTCCGGTTAGCCCGCGGCATGCCGCGCGCCCAGGCCGCGCGTACCCCGGTCACACCGCCGCGGTCCGCCCGGTCCGCAGGAGGGGCGCGAAGAACGCGGCGAGCTCCGCCGTCGCCGTCAGCGGCAGGACGTTGGCCACATACTGGTCCGGGCGCACCACCACCACAACGCCGCCGCGGTCGATGCCGCGCAGCTCGAAGATGTCCGCCGCCGGATCGGTGCCGTAGACCTTCTCCAGGTAGGTGAGCCGGAACGGGCCGACCTCCGGCTTGAACACGGCAGGGACGTTGCCGATATCGATGCCCGTGTGGTCCTGCTGGTAGATCACCTTCACGTCGAACCAGGCGTCGCGGTCGGCCCCTTCCGGGGTGGCGGCGAGGGGTGAGTCCGGTGCATTGGCCAGCCACGCGGCAAGGTCACCGGCAGGCGACAGCGCTTCCGCCTGTTGTCCCGGCGCCGTCCCGTCCGCGAAGACGTAGATGCGCCAGCGGCCGTCCGCCGCGGCCTGGTGGCCGAGCTGGACCGGATTTGTGTCGCAGACCCGCACCACGGGTGCGGACTTGAAGCGCTTGCCGACGGGAAAACCGGTGGCAAGCTCCTGGTGCGTCGCCTCGGCAACGATCATCGACGGCGAATATTCGGTCATGAAGCCCGCGGGGAACTCGGCGGTGCGCACGTAGAAGTCCTCGAGCTCGGAGGGGTTTTCAAACTCCTCCGGCTTCTTCGCCATGAGGGTCGACCACACCTTGTCGAAGTCGATGAGGTTCTTCGCGACCACCTGGCGCTCGGCCGAGTACGTGGAAAGCAGGCTCTCCGGACTGCGGCCTTCAAGGACGTGCCCGAGCTTCCAGCCGATATTGAAGCCGTCCTGCATGGAGACGTTCATGCCTTGGCCTGCCTTGGCGCTGTGCGTGTGGCACGCGTCGCCGGTAATGAACACGCGGGGCGTGCGGGTGCCGAGCTCTCCCGGGAGGACGTCGTCGAACCTGTCCGTGAGGCGGTGGCCCACCTCGTAGACACTGTGCCAGGCCACGTTGCGCACGTCGAGCGTGTAGGGGTGGATGATCGCGTTGGCCTTCGCGATGATCTGCTCGATGGTGGTCTTGCGGACGGCCCCGCGGTCATCCGCGGGGACCTCGCCGAGATCAACATACATGCGGAAGAGATGCCCGCCCTCGCGCGGGATCAGCAGGATGCTGCCGCCGTCGTGGGACTGGATGGCGCATTTGAGGCGGATGTCGGGGAAGTCCGTGGAGGCGAGCACGTCCATGACGCCCCACGCGTGGTTGGCCTGGTCGCCGGCCATGGTGCAGCCGGTCGACTCGCGCACCTTGCTGCGGGCGCCGTCAGCGCCGACCACGTATTTGGCCCGGACAATGCGCTCCCGGCCCTCGTCGGGACCGGCGGTGTGCGCGAGTGTCACGGTCACCGGATACTCGCCCTCGCCGGTGACCTCCAGGCCGCGGAACTCCAGTCCGTAGTCCGGAGTCATGCGGGCCGGGGACATGGCCATGAACTCGGAGAAGTAATCGAGCACGCGCGCCTGGTTGACGATGAGGTGTGGGAACTCACTGATCCCGCCCGGGTCGTCCAGGGTGCGAGCGCTGCGGACGATGTTCGAGGGGTCCGCGGGGTCCGGCTTCCAAAACGCCATCTCGGTGATCCGGTACGCCTCGGCAATGATCCGCTCGGCGAAGCCGAAGGCCTGGAAGGTCTCGACGCTCCGGGCCTGGATGCCGTCGGCCTGGCCGATGGCGAGCCTGCCCGGTCGGCGCTCCACGATGCGCGTGGTGACACCCGGGAACTGGGACAACTGGGCCGCGGCGAGCATGCCCGCGGGCCCGGAACCCACGATCAGCACGTCAACCTGCTCGGGAAGCTGCGTGGGCCTGTCGATGCCGACGCCGGCGGCCGGCTGGACGCGCGGGTCCCCGGATACGTAACCGTGGTGGTGGAAATGCACGGGCTTTCCTCACTTCGTTGTGTGGCGGCCTATCGCCGTCGAGTATTCGATATTAGAACTCGACGTTCGATAATAGAATTGTGAACTGCGTTCCAGAACTGTACGGCAGATATGACGCAGGTTACAAGTGCGGCGAAAGATGCCAGCCCCGGGGGTTGACGGTCCTTCCTTCCCGGGCCATAGTGTTTCGTATACGATTTCGTACTCGATGAGGAGTAGCTCTTGGAACAGGTCACCGACCGCACCCTGGCCGCGGCCCGCAAGGTCATCGCCGTGCACATCAACTACCCCAGCCGGGCAGCCCAGCGCGGCCGCACCCCCGAGCAGCCCTCGTACTTCCTGAAGCCGTCGTCGTCCCTGGCAACCGGTTCGGCAGCAGCCCCTTCATCCGTGGAGCGCCCGGCCGGCTGCGAACTCCTCGGCTACGAGGGCGAGATCGCGCTGATCATCGGCAAACCCGCCCGCCGCGTCGACATCGAGGACGCGTGGAGCCATGTCGAGTGGGTCACCGCCAGCAACGACCTCGGCGTCTACGACCTCCGCTACGCGGACAAGGGCTCCAACCTTCGGTCCAAGGGCGGCGACGGCTTTACACCCGTGGGACCGGGCCTGATCGCGGCAGACGCCGTCGACCCCGCAAACCTGCGGATCCGCACCTGGCACAACGGCGTGCTGGTCCAGGACGACACCACCGGGGACCTGCTCTTCCCCTTCGCCCGGCTCGTGGCCGACCTGTCCCAACTACTCACCCTCGAAGAGGGCGACGTCATCCTCACGGGCACGCCGGCCGGGGCGTCGGTGGCCGAGCCGGGCGACGTCGTCGAGGTCGAGGTCAGCACCGTTGAAGCCAGTACCGACAGTGCGGCGGCGGGCTCCGTCACTTCCGGGCTCTCTACCGGCCGGCTGGTCACCCTGGTTTCAGAAGGCACGACGCCGTTCGCGGACTTTGGCGCCCGGCCCAAGACCGATGATGTGCAGCGGGAGGAGGCGTACGGCTCGCGGGAAGCCGCCGGCCTGGCAACCGCCGAGCCATCACAGACGCCGATGCTGTCCCCTGAGCTGAAGGCCAAGCTGGAAAGTGTCTGCACGGCCACCCTGTCCTCCCAGCTGCGCAAGCGCGGCCTGAACAACGTCAGCATCGACGGCCTGACCTCGACGCGGCCCCAGAAGCGGATCGTGGGCCTGGCCCGGACCCTGCGCTACGTCCCCAACCGCGAGGACCTCTTCAAGACCCATGGCGGCGGTTTCAACGCGCAGAAGCAGGCCATCGATTCCGTCAACGAGGGCGAGATCCTGGTGATGGAGGCACGCGGCGAGAAGGGCACCGGCACCATCGGCGACATCCTGGCCCTGCGCGCCCAGGTCCGCGGCGCCGCGGCCATCATCACCGACGGCGGCGTGCGCGACTTCTCGGCCGTGGCCGCCATGGACATGCCCACCTACTATGCCAACCCGCACCCCGCGGTCCTGGGCCGCCGGCACATCCCGTGGGACACGGACCTCACCATCGCCTGCGGCGGCACCACCGTGCAGCCCGGGGACATCATCGTGGCCGACGCGGACGGCATCCTGGTGATCCCGCCGGCCCTCGCCGACGAGCTCGCGGACGATTCCATCGCCCAGGAACGGGAGGAAACCTTCATCGCCGAAATGGTGCAGCAGGGCCACAGTGTGGACGGCCTCTACCCGCTCAACGCCGCGTGGCGGACCCGTTACCAGGAATGGGAAGCCGGTAAATCCCATGACTGACACGGCCGCCACGGCCATCACAGTCAGCAAGTCCGAGCAGGCGTACGCGGCGGTCAAGGCCAGGATCGTGGACGGGACCTACTCCCCCGGCTACCGGCTGGTGCTGGCGAAGATCGCCGAGGATCTAGGCATCAGCGTGGTACCGGTCCGCGAGGCCATCCGCCGGCTCGAAGCCGAAGGCCTGGTGAAATTCGAGCGGAACGTCGGCGCCACCGTGTCCGGCATTGACCCCACCGAGTACCTCTACACGATGCAGACCCTGAGCATCGTGGAGGGCGCCGCCACGGCACTGTCGGCCCCGTTGATCGGGGAGTCGGACGTGGCACGGGCCCGGGCCGTCAACGCCGAGATGCGTGACTGCCTGCAGCACTTCGACCCCGTCCGGTTCACCCGGCTGAACCAGGATTTCCACAGCATCCTGTTCGAGCACTGCCCCAACCCGCACATCCTGGACCTCGTCCACCGGGGCTGGAACCGGCTCGCATCCCTGCGCTCCTCCACGTTCCGCTTCGTCCCGGGACGGGCCCACGAATCCGTGGACGAACACGAGGCGCTCCTAAAGCTCATTGAGTCCGGTGCCAGCCCGGATGTGATCGAGCAAGCCGCCCGCCGGCACCGCAGCGCCACCCTCGATGCATACCTTGCCCAAAGCAACGCGGGGTCACTTAGCGCCCGTTAAGGAGCCCTGGATGGGCCGCACGTGACCCCGCGTTGCAATAACCAGCTAGTTAGGAAGACAACAATGACGTTTACTGCCCCGGCTACCGCCACCCACTACGTTCCGCAGGACCTGCCCACCCACATCCAGCACTACATCAACGGTGAATTCGTTGATTCCGTGGGCGGCAAAACCTTCGATGTCCTGGACCCGGTGTCCAACACCAACTACGCCACAGCCGCCGCCGGGCAGAAGGAAGACATCGACCTCGCCGTCGCCGCCGCCCGCGACGCGTTCACCAACGGCCCCTGGCCCAAGATGAAGCCCCGCGAGCGTGCCCGCATCCTCAACCGGATCGCCGACGCCGTCGAAGCCCAGGAGGCACGCCTCGCCGAGCTCGAAACTTTCGACACCGGCCTGCCCATCACCCAGGCCAAGGGCCAGGCGCTGCGCGCGGCCGAGAACTTCCGTTTTTTCGCGGACCTGATCGTGGCCCAGTTCGACGACGCCATGAAGGTCCCCGGCGCCCAGATCAACTACGTCAACCGCAAGCCGATCGGCGTCGCGGGCCTAATCACGCCGTGGAACACGCCGTTCATGCTCGAATCCTGGAAGCTCGCCCCGGCGCTGGCCACCGGCAACACCGTGGTCCTCAAGCCGGCCGAGTTCACCCCGCTCTCCGCCTCCTTGTGGGCCACCATCTTCAAGGATGCGGGCCTGCCGGACGGCGTCTTCAACCTGGTCAACGGCCTCGGCGAGGAAGCCGGCGACGCCCTGGTCAAACACCCGGAGGTGCCGCTGATCTCCTTCACTGGCGAGACCACCACGGGCCAGACGATCTTCCGCAACGCCGCGGCGAACCTCAAGGGCCTCTCCATGGAGCTCGGCGGCAAGTCACCGTGCGTCGTGTTCGCCGACGCCGACCTCGACGCCGCGATCGACTCCGCCCTGTTCGGCGTCTTCTCGCTCAACGGCGAGCGCTGCACGGCCGGCTCCCGGATCCTGGTGGAGCGCGGCATCTACAAGGAATTCTGCGACAAATACGCCGCCCGGGCCAAGAACATCGTGGTCGGTGACCCGCACGACCCCAAGACCGAGGTCGGCGCCCTGGTCCACCCAGAGCACTACGCCAAGGTGGCCTCCTACGTGGAGATCGGCAAGTCCGAGGGACGGCTGCTGGCCGGCGGCGGCCGGCCGGAGCACCTGCCCGCAGGCAACTACATCGCCCCCACCGTGTTCGCCGACGTCGCCCCGGACGCGCGGATCTTCCAGGAGGAGATCTTCGGCCCCGTCGTCGCCATCACCCCGTTTGATACCGACGAGGAAGCCCTCGCCCTCGCGAACAACACCAAGTACGGGCTCGGCGCGTACATCTGGACCCAGAACCTGACCCGGGCGCACAACTTCTCCCAAAACGTCGAGGCCGGCATGGTCTGGCTCAACAGCCACAACGTCCGCGACCTTCGCACCCCGTTCGGCGGCGTCAAGGCCTCCGGTCTGGGACATGAGGGTGGCTACCGCTCCATCGACTTCTACACCGACCAGCAGGCCGTCCACATCACCCTCGGCCAGGTTCACACGCCTAAATTCGGCCAAACCCCCACCGGCGCCTGAATTTCCAGCCCGCGCCCCTCCAGAGACAAATCCTTTCAACGAAGAGAGAAAACCATGACCAACTTCGTCCCCACCCCCTCCGTCCCGGCGCCGGACATCGTCCGCTGCGCCTACATGGAGATCGTGGTCACCGACCTCGCCAAATCCCGCGAGTTCTACGTTGACCTGCTGGGCCTGCACGTCACCGAAGAAGACGAGAACACGATCTACCTCCGCTCCCTGGAGGAATTCATCCACCACAACCTGGTGCTCCGCAAGGGGCCCATCGCCGCCGTCGCGGCCTTCGCCTACCGGGTGAAATCACCCGCCGAGGTGGACGCCGCAGAGGCGTACTACAAGGAGCTGGGCTGCCGCACCGAGCGGCGGAAGGAAGGCTTCACCAAGGGCATCGGCGACTCGGTCCGGGTGGAGGACCCGCTGGGCTTCCCGTACGAGTTCTTCTACGAGACCGAACACGTCGAGCGCCTTACCCAGCGCTACGACCTGTACTCCGCCGGCGAACTTGTCCGGCTGGACCACTTCAACCAGGTCACCCCGGACGTTCCGCGGGGCCGCAAGTACCTCGAAGATCTGGGCTTCCGCGTCTCCGAGGACATCCAGGACTCCGACGGCGTCTCCTACGCAGTGTGGATGCACCGCAAGCAGACGGTGCACGACACCGCCCTGACCGGCGGCAACGGGCCGCGCATGCACCACGTCGCGTTCGCCACGCACGAAAAGCACAACATCATCCAGATCTGCGACAAGATGGGCGCCCTGCGCATCAGCGACCGGATCGAACGCGGCCCCGGCAGGCACGGCGTGTCCAACGCCTTCTACCTCTACATCCTGGACCCGGACGGCCACCGAATCGAGATCTACACCCAGGACTACTACACCGGCGACCCGGACAACCCCGTTGTGACGTGGGACGTCCACGACAACCAGCGCCGCGACTGGTGGGGCAACCCCGTGGTCCCGTCCTGGTACACCGAGGCTTCCCTGGTCCTGGATCTCGACGGCAACCCGCAGCCCGTCATAATCCGTGAGGAAAAGAGCGAGATGGCGGTGACCGTGGGCGCTGACGGCTTCTCCTACACCCGCAAGGAAGAGGACGGCGCCGCCGGAGAACAGACAGGCTTCAAGCTCGGGGCGCAGGTTTAGCGTGCTGGACGCCACGACGATCGAGGCCATCGCCGACGAACTGCTGGAGGCCGGCCGCAGCCGCACCCCGGTCCCGCGGCTGACGGCCCGCTACCCGGAAATGACGGTCGAGGATTCCTATGCGGTCCAGCAGCTGTGGAGGCGCCGCAACGAAGACGCCGGCCGCAGGCTCGTGGGCCGCAAGATCGGCCTCACGTCCAGGGCGATGCAGGCTGCCACCGGCATCACCGAGCCGGATTACGGCGCCATCTTCGATGACATGGTCCTGGAGACCGGCTGTTCGGTCCAGTGGGACCGCTATACCCACCCCCGCGTCGAAGTGGAACTGGCGTTCGTGCTGAAGAAGGACCTCGCCGGCCCCGGCTGCACCATCTTCGACGTCCTGAACGCCACGGACTATGTCGTTCCGGCCCTGGAGATCCTGGACTCCAGGATCGAAATGGAGGGCCGGACCATCGTGGACACCATCGCAGACAACGCGGCGATGGGGGCCATGGTGGTCGGCGGCAACCCGGTCCGGCCCGACGCCGTCGATCTGCGCTGGGTCGCGGCCATCCTCTACAAGAACCAGACCGTGGAGGAAACCGGCGTGGCCGCAGGGGTCCTGGACCACCCGGCCGCCGGCGTGCACTGGCTCGCAAACAAGATCGCCGCCCACGGGGACGGCATGAAGGCCGGGGACATCATCCTCGCCGGCTCCTTCACCCGCCCCCTCTGGGTGTACAAGGGTGATACCGTCCACGCCGACTACGGACCCCTGGGGAGCATCACATGCCGTTTCGAGTAGATCCCGATCCCACCTTCCGCGACGCCCTGGCCGGCGCCGGCCGCCCCCTGGCCGGGATGTGGGTCTGCTCCGGCAGTCCCCTGGTGGCCGAACTCTGCGCCGGTTCCGGGCTGGACTGGCTCCTCATTGACGCCGAACACAGCCCGAACGGGATCGAATCGGTCCTCGCCCAGTTGCAGGCCGTGCACGGCTACCCGGTCCATCCGGTGGTCCGGCCGCCCGTGAACGACACCGTACTCATCAAGCAGTACCTGGACCTCGGCGTCCAGAACCTGCTGATCCCTATGGTGAACTCGGCAGCCGAGGCGGAGGCCGCCGTGGCCGCGACGCGCTACCCGCCCCAGGGCGTCCGCGGGGTGGGCTCCGCCCTGGCCCGGGCCGCCCGCTGGAACCGCATCCCCGACTACCTGGCCCGCGCTTCCGAAACCGTCAGCGTCACCGTCCAGGTCGAGTCCGAAGCCGCGGTCGCCGTCGTGGAGAACATCCTGGCTGTGGACGGGGTGGACGCGATCTTCCTGGGACCTTCCGACCTCGCGGCCTCCATGGGACTGCTGGGCCAGCAGGAGCACCCCCGGGTACGCGCCGCCGTCGAACACTGCCTCGCCGCCGCCACAGCGGCCGGCAAACCCGCCGGCGTGAACGCCTTCAACCCGGAAACGGCCCGCGCCTACCTGGCCGCCGGCGCAGCGTTCGTGCTGGTCGGCGCGGATGTGGCACTGCTGGCCCGCGGCTCGGAGGCGCTCGCCGCCGAATACATCCCGCCGGGCCCGGCGGCTACCTCTGCCGAGGGCCCCGGCAGCTACTGATGGATTAACCGCGACGGCGGCCGCCACCTGTTGAGGTGGCGGCCGCCGTCGTCGCTAGAGTTCCCCGCTTGAGGTCCGTGCTCAGCCGCCGTCGCGGTGCGCGCCCGGGGGTCCTAGCTGAAGAGCTCGCTCTTGGGCCCGTTGTCCTTTACCTTCTGCCAGCCCAGCCACAGCACCAGGGCGAAGAACGGAACGGTGGCCAGTGTCCACAGGCCAAGGTGGAAGACCTCGCCGGTCTTGCTGGTCATGGTGTCGAAGCCGATCAGCACGGTGATGGCCAGCAGCGCGATGAGTCCGGCCCAGCTGGTCCAGGGCGATCCCGGCATGGGGAGGCTGGAGACGCGGCCCTTCTGGTGGCGCAGCGCGATCTGGCTGGCGAAGATGGCGCCCCACGTGAAGATCACGCCGATCGAGGCGGTGTTCAGCGCGAGGTCGAAGGCGTGCGAGCCGCCCAGCCAGATGTTCAGGAGGATGCCCACGAGGTAGAACGCGGCGATGGCCAGGATGGCAGCGTACGGCACGTGGCGCTTGGACATCTTGGTGAGCCACTGCGGGGCATGTCCGTTGTTGGCCATGGTGCGGAAGACCCGGCCGATCGAGTACAGGCCCGAGTTGCACGAGGACAGCGCGGCGGTGATGACGATCATGTTCATGACGTCGCCCACCCAGCCGAGGCCCATCTGGCCGAAGACGGTGACGAACGGGGAGACGCCGGCCTTGTACTGGTCGGAGGGCAGCAGCATGGCCAGCAGCAGCACGGAACCGACGTAGAACACCACAATGCGCAGTACGACGGCGCGGATCGCCTTGGGCACCTCCCGCTTGGCATTTTCCATCTCGCCGGCGGTGATGCCGACGAGTTCGATGCCGTTGTAGGCGAAGATGACGGCGTTGAGCACAAGGACCATCACGAGGGCGCCCTTGGGGAACATCCCGCCGTCGTCGGCAAAGAGGTTGGCTACCGAGGCGTGGCCGCCGCCCACCTTGGCGTTGGTGACCACCATGAAGGTGCCAACGGCCAGGAAGATCAGGATGGCGCCGACCTTGAGGCAGGACGCCCAGAATTCAAACTCGCCGAACGCCTTGACGCTGAACAAGTTGACGGCCACCAGCAGCGCGAGGGCCGCGATCGCGGAGGCTTCCACCGGCACATTGGGGAAGAAGAACTGGAAGTACAGGCCGATCGCGATCAGTTCCGCAATCCCGGTCATGCCCCAGTTGATGAAGTACATCCAGCCGGAGATGAAGGCGCCCTTCCGGCCGAACATTTCGCCGGCGTAGCTGACGAAGGAGCCCGAGGTCTGGCGGTACATGATGAGCTCGCCCAGTGCCCGCATCAGCAGGTAGGCGATCACGCCCGCAATCGCGTAGGAGAAGATCAGCGCGGGGCCGGTGGAGGCCAGGCGTCCGCCGGCGCCCATGAACAGGCCGACGCCGATCGCGCCGCCCATCGAAATCATGGTTACGTGGCGGCCGCTGAGGGTCTTCTTGTAGCCCTCGGCGCTGAGAGTCGAGTCGACGGCGACGGATTGTGCCGGCGCGCTCTTGAGTTCGGTGGAAGTACTTTGGGGCACAACAGTTCCTTGTAGGTCGAATTACGGCCGGGACGGGACCGGGATTCGGTTACACAACATCGGGGTGCCCGGAGGGCGGCCGTGTGTACCGAACCTCACAAAGTCAAAGCTTCGCGCGGCTCATCCATCGTACTGGAAATCCCGGGCCGGCCGTGACGCGGGCAACACCGGAAGCCGCCTCAAACCCGCCACAACAGCAGTCATTTCACGCAAAAGCGCTGGTCAGGCCGCGGTTTCCATTATTCTCAGCACACCGGCGGGGATCTACCGACCGGTACGCCTGCAACATCACTGCAGGCCATGGCGGGAACGCCATGAGTCAGGGGGGACTATGAAACAGAGAGCGTTACTGCCTGCAGTGCTGCTTCTCGCACTAGCGGGGTGTTCGAGCGGCGGTTCCGGTCCGGCCGGACCCAGCGAAAGCCGCACCGCAGCAACACCATCAGCATCAGCAACACAGACTTCAGGATCTCCGGCGCCGGGTGCCTCCGTGCCTGCCGACGTTTCCACTTCGCTGAACGCGCCCGACGCCTTGCGGCAGCACGTCTGCACCGCAACAGCCGACGGGTCGTGGTCCTTCAAGGGCACCCTCGTCAACACCACGGACAAGAACAAAGTGTTCACCGTGGCGATCGCGGTCACGGCTGGCCCCGCGGTGGCAGGGCACACCCTCATCACCCAAGCCGTTCCAGCCGGCAAGTCGGCCGAGATCGCGGCACCGAACTTCGCCAAGACCAAGGACAGCGCCGGGACCTGCACGCCGGTCGTCTCCGTAAAGGATGCCCCATGAAAAAAGTACTACTCATCACGGCGGTGATCCTTGGACTGACTGCCGGGCCCCTGGCGGCCGCACCGGCCTTCGCTGAGAGTGCACCGGCTGCACCGACGGCACCGGCGGCGACTTCCAGCCCCACTGCGACGCCGACCGAAACCCCGGCGCCGACCGAATCCGCCTCTGCTCCCGCCGATACGGCTCCGGGAGAACCAGCGACTTCGACAGCGACTGCGCCACCCACCGCCGCTCATTCACTGACCCTCGTTGACCCGACGCCGGCCCCCACCGTAGAGCCGACGCCTCCGCCGACACCGACGCCGACTCCCACAACGGAGCCGACGCCGACTCCCGTCGTCGCGGGCCCGATCGCCGCGGAATGGACCGCGTTAAAGGGTGCCGCCGGCGCGCTCGGCGCGCCGACCGGGAATCAGGTTTGCTCACTGGGCGTCTGCAGCCAGGCGTTCAACGGCGGACCCATCTTCTGGACCTCGGCAACGGGTGCCCACGCGGTTCTGCTGACAGCCGGCCACACCGGCCCCCGTTGGCACGAGAAGGGCGGCCTGGCGCTGTTCGGGTACCCTGTCACGGATGAGACCGCGGTCGCTGCCGGAACCATCCAGAAGTTCTCCAGCGGACGCGTCGTGGCTTGGACAGGCACGCAGTTGGTGGAGTTCTCGAGCCTAAGCGGCATCGGGCACCGGTGGGTCGCGGCTGGCGGCGAGGCTGTCCTGGGCCTTCCCGTAACTGCCGAGGCCTGTGGGCTGAAGGCGTCCGGGTGTTTTCAAAAGTTTGACAAGGGGTCGATCTACTGGGCGCCGGGAATCGACGGCCAGGT
Organism: Arthrobacter sp. YAF34; assembly: GCF_052113245.1. Taxonomy (NCBI): domain Bacteria; kingdom Bacillati; phylum Actinomycetota; class Actinomycetes; order Micrococcales; family Micrococcaceae; genus Arthrobacter; species Arthrobacter sp. YAF34. The sequence continues at coordinate 201,302 of NZ_JBFRCV010000007.1, read as the reverse complement.
CGTCTGGGGCGGTATCCTGGGCCGCTGGATGGCCGGCGGCGCACAGAACAGCGTGCTGGGCTACCCGCTCACCGGAGAAACCTGCGGTCTGACACCCCAGGGCTGTGTGCAGCGCTTCCAAGGTGGCAGCATCTACTACTCGCCCAGCACGGGCGCGCACGTGACCCGCGGCGCTATCGGGAACCTGTTTTCTGCTGCCGGAACGACGCGAAGCATGCTGAGATATCCGCTCACAAGTGAGATCTGCGGACAGCCCGGCCGAGGGTGCGTGCAACGCTTTCAGGGCGGCAGCATCTACTGGTCCCCCACCACGGGAGCATGGATTTCCGGCAGCGGAATCGCCAGCAAATTCGTTTCGTCGGGTGGCCCTGGCGGCTCGCTGGGGTATCCCATCGCGAGCGAGCGTTGCGCCGCGGGCTCCTGCGTGCAGTCCTTCCAGCACGGGGAAATCACCTGGTCCAGGTCCGGGGCCCGGCTCTATGCGATGTCCGAGTGCCATAAGCTCAACAACGGCCAGGCCAAGTACCCCACGTACGGAGCGAACCGCGTCCTCCTCACGTGGACCTCGGGCTACGGAATATCCCACGCGACCAACCTGTACTGCATGAAGGTCGCCGGAGCCTATGTGCCGGACTGGCGGACAGACGGTTACGTCGGTAAGTCAGGATTCAAGCCGCCGGGAGTGCCGTCCGGTCCCACCCGGAACCTGTTCTCTCCCACCGGGTCGTTTTCCGTGACGGAAGCTTTCGGTCTGGGTAACCCGGGCACGAAGCTCGCCTACCGCACGCTCAACCCCCGCTCGCGCTGGGGCGGCAACCCCTGGACGCCCACGTACAACAAGTACCACGAGTCCTCCTCCTGGGTCGGCTGGGACGAGAACATGTGGTGGTTCGCAAGCCTGGGCTACTACCGCCAGGGCGTTGTCATCAACTACAACCGGCCCAACATCGTCCAGGACGCGGGCTTCGCCATCTTCCTGCACATGAACAAGATCCCGACAGCCGGTTGCATCTCCCTCGATGACTGGGCCGTGGTCGACTACATCCGCAAGTCCACCCCGGGCGACCGGATCATCATGGGGACCTACGGGGCGCTGTTCCGATAGATCACTGTTCCGTTAGGTCCAGAGCACTGAAGCACGCTAACGCCCGGCGCCCTCGGCCCGGGCGTTAGCCGTTTCCGGAGACTCGCCGCGACGGCGGGCAGCGCTAGGCTGAGGACATGGGCACAGCTCTCCGCACACCACCCGCGCCGCAACCGGAGCTTTACCGGTTCTCCCGGCTCGATTTCATCACTGCCGGGCTCTACGTGGCCGTGGCCGGATTCTTCGCCGTGGCGGGCGAACTGCTGGCGCCGTTGCTGCTGAGGATCTCGCCGAATCCTGCGGTGGCGTCCTACGCGGTGAACCTGGTCTTTTACGCGACCATCGGTGTCTTCGCCCTGGCTGCGGCGCGTCGCGTGGCCGTCCGCGACCTCCGTGTCCTTGCCACGCGGCCGTGGTTCACCGCGCTCATGGTGCCGCTGGCCGTGGTGGCGATGCTCATCCTCACCGCGGTCCTGGTGGGCGTCAGCGGGCCGGTGCAGACCTCCGCCAACCAGGCCGGAATTCAGGCGCTCATGCAGCAGGTCCCGGCGTGGCTCATGGTGCCGCTGCTGGTGATCGTGGGCCCGTTCGTCGAGGAATACATCTTCCGCCACCTGCTGATCGGCAAACTGAGCCGCCGGGTAAACCTCTGGTTCTGCTGTGGCTTGTCGGTGGTTCTGTTCGCTGCCCTGCACGTCGTGGGCCAGGAACAACTGACCCTGCAAGTTCTCATGCCCTACCTCGCCATGGGCGCCGTCCTGGTCTTCGTCTATGTCTGGACCGGGAACAACGTGATGTTCTCCTACTTCGTCCACGCGTCCAAGAATCTTCTGGCCGTGGTCTTCATCTACGCGATTCCGCCGGAAGTCCTCGAACAGCTGCAGCACGTCCAGGGCTAGCCGAAGCAACGCGGGGTCACTTACGGCCCATGCCCGGGCCCCACATGGGCGCGACGTGACCCCGCGTTGCTTGGAGCCGGCGGGGTGCGGCCTGGACCCTTCCGATGCGGGCCGCGGCGTCGTAGGTTTTTCCCATGACACTGAACATCCAGATCGCCGTGGACTGCACAAACCCGCACGAACTCGCTGATTGGTGGGCCGAAACGCTGGAGTGGGCCGTGGAGCCGCAGGATGAGGGCTTCATCCGTTCGATGATTGAGCAGGGTTTCGCGACGGACGCGGAGACCAAGGTCCACCACGGAAAACTGGTCTGGCGGACCGGCGCCGCCATTCGGCCCCCGCAGGATCTGGGGGTCAAGCCGGCCTCCCGGCGGATTCTTTTCCAGACCGCGCCGGAGGCGAAGACCGTCAAGAACCGGGTCCACTGGGATGTGAACCTGGCCGGCGCGGACAAGGACGAAGTGCGCGCGGCACTCGAAGCGCGCGGCGCCACCTTCCTCTGGACCGCCAGCGAGGGACCGCATTCCTGGCACACCATGGCGGACCCGGAGGGCAACGAGTTCTGCATCAGCTGAGCCGATTACTAGACTCGGACTGTGAGTAACGAAATTCCCGCCAAGGTATCCGACGTCTTTGACCCCACCCGGTGGCGCACCGTGTCCGGTTTCGACGACTTCCAGGACATGACCTACCACCGGCAGGTGGAGCGCTCCGACGACGGCACCGTCCTCCGGGACCTGCCCACCGTCCGCATCGCTTTCGACCGGCCCGAGGTCCGCAATGCCTTCCGCCCCGGCACCGTGGATGAGCTCTACCGCGCCATGGACCACGCCCGGATGACCCCGGACGTGGCCACCGTTCTGCTCACCGGCAACGGCCCCTCGCCCAAGGACGGCGGCCACTCCTTCTGCTCCGGCGGGGACCAGCGGATCCGCGGCCGCGACGGGTACCGCTATGCCGAGGGGGAGACGAAGGAGACCATCGACCCCGCCCGCGCCGGCCGGCTGCACATCCTGGAGGTCCAGCGGCTCATGCGCACCATGCCCAAGGTGGTGATCGCCGTCGTGAACGGCTGGGCGGCCGGCGGCGGGCACTCGCTCCACGTGGTCTCGGACCTCACGATTGCCTCCCGGCAGCATGGAAAGTTCAAGCAGACCGATGCCACCGTGGGAAGCTTCGACGCCGGTTACGGCTCGGCATTGCTGGCCCGGCAGATCGGCCAGAAGGCCGCCCGGGAGATTTTCTTCCTGGCCCGCGAATATTCCGCCGAGGACATGGTCCGCATGGGCGCGGTGAACGAGGCAGTGGACCACGAACGCCTCGAGGATGTGGCCCTGGAGTACGCCGCCGACATCGCGCGGCAATCACCGCAGGCCATCCGCATGCTCAAGTTCGCCTTCAACCTCGCCGACGACGGCCTGGCCGGCCAGCAGGTCTTCGCCGGCGAGGCGACGCGCCTGGCGTACATGACGGATGAGGCCGTGGAGGGCAAGGAAGCCTTCCTCGAAAAGCGTGACCCCGACTGGTCCAAATTTCCGCACTACTTCTAAGGCGCGCTGTGACTTCCGGAGCCATGAACATCGAGCCCGCGCTCAAGGCGCTGGCTGCTGCCCTCCACGGGGAGGGACCCGCCGTCGAGCTCTCCGCCGGGCCCGACGGCTCACCCGTGCTGGCCTTCCCCGAAACTCCTGGCATCGAGGACGCAGCCGTCGTGGTGCGGACCTCCGGGTCCACCGGCGCACCGAAGGCAACGGTCCTCACCGTCGATGCCCTGGCGGCCTCGTCAATGGCCACCGCCCTTGCGCTGAAGGGCGAAGGCCAGTGGCTGCTGGCGCTTCCCCTGCAGTATGTGGCCGGGGTGCAGGTGCTGGTCCGTTCGCTGTTTGCGGGCACCCGTCCCTGGGTCATGGATCTGACGGCCGGCTTTACCCCGGAGGCTTTTACGGCCGCGGCGCTGGAGCTCACGGACAAGGTCCGTTTCACCTCGCTGGTGCCCACCCAGCTGCAGCGGCTGCTGGACTCGCCCTCGGCCGAGACGCTGGCCGTGCTGCGGCGCTTCAACGCCATCCTGCTCGGCGGCGGCCCGGCCTCTGCCGAGCTCCTCGCGGCGGCCCGCGGCGCCGGGGTGAAGGTGGTGACCACCTACGGCTCGGCCGAGACCTGCGGCGGTTGCGTCTATGACGGTTTCCCGCTCGAGGACGTCCTGGTCCGAGTGGCGGACGACGGCCGCATTCTGCTCGGCGGGGCAACCATCGCCGCCGGGTACCTGGCGGCCCCGGAGCTCTCGGCCGAGAGCTTTGTCGAGGTGGACGGCGCCCGCTGGTACCGGACCAACGATCTGGGCGAACTGGACGCCGACGGCCGCCTCACCGTGCTCGGGCGGGCCGACGACGTCGTCATCACCGGCGGCCTCAAGGTTTCGGCCGCGCATGTCCAGGCCGAGCTGGAGAAGCTCGACGGCGTGCGGGCGGCGTTTGTGGCCGGAGTCCCCTCCGCCGAGTGGGGCCAGGCCCTCGCCGCGTACGTTGCGGTGGCCGACAGCACCCCCGAGGGACTGAACGCGTTCGCGGACCGTCGGGACGGAACATGGGGACCGGCGCTGGGGGCTCTGGCCCCCAAAACGGTCCTGCCCGCCGCGGAACTGCTCATGCTGCCCAACGGTAAACCGGACCGCATGGGTATGACGGTCCTGCTGGATGCGCTGCATCAGGGAAAATAGACACGTTGCCTCCGTCCTCAGGCCGGGCGTGCAACCAACCAACGAGTATTCAACCAACCAACGAGGTACTGACCGTGGCCACAGCCGCACAATGGATCCAAGGCGCCCGACCGCGCACCCTGCCCGCCGCGATTGCGCCGGTGCTGATCGGCAGCGCAGCCGCGTATGAGATGGATTCGTTCATCCTGCTGAACGCCGTGCTGGCCGCGATGGTCGCCCTGCTCCTGCAAATCGGGGTCAACTACGCCAACGACTACTCCGACGGGATCCGGGGCACGGATGAGGACCGGGTGGGCCCGCTGCGGCTGGTGGGCTCGGGCGCGGCCAGGCCGGAGCACGTCAAACGGGCGGCGTTCGCTGCCTTCGGGCTGGCGATGCTGTTCGGGCTCGTCCTCGTGATCATCACGCAGGCCTGGTGGCTCATCCTCGTCGGCATCGGCTGCGTGCTGGCCGCATGGGGCTACACGGGCGGCAAGAACCCGTACGGCTACCTCGGTCTGGGCGATGTCTTCGTGTTTGTGTTCTTCGGTCTTGTGGCCACGCTCGGCACCACCTACACGCAGGCGGGCCAGCTGAGCCTGGCTGCCATCATCGGAGCGATCGGTACGGGGCTGATCGCATGCGCCCTGCTGATGGCCAACAACGTCCGTGACATCCCGACCGACCGGAGGGCCGGGAAGAAAACCCTGGCCGTGCGGCTCGGTGACAAGCACGCCCGGGAAAGCTACGTGCTGATGCTGGCTGTCGCGATCCTGCTCGTCATCGTCCTGGCCCCCACCCGGCCGTGGATGCTGATCGTGCTGCTGCTGATCCCCGCCAGTCTCATGCCGTCCTGGCTCATGATCGCCGGGCGCCGGCGCAAGAGCCTCATCCCGGTCCTGAAGCAGACCGGGCTCATCAACCTCGGCTTCGCCGCGCTGTTTTCACTCGGGCTCGTCCTGAGCCACAGCTTCTAGGTCGCGGGCGCCGGGCGCCGAAGCCGCGGCTGTTGCCGGGCCCGGCTCGGGGGCCGGTTGCGGCCGGGGCCGGGGCCCGGCTCGCCCGGGGCGGGGCCCGGCTCGCCCGGGGCGGGGCCCGGTTGCTAAGAGTCCTTGGGGCGGTAGTCCGACTGGACTGCGATGTCCGGGTTCTCGTCCACCAGGCGGTCCTCGGCCTCGGCGTCGGCCACCTCGCCCGCGCTGCGCAGCGGCTTAGCCTTGCCGGAGAACCGGTGGTGGAGAGTCGCGGTCGCCGCGTCGCGCTGCTTCTGGAAGAACAGGAAGCTGATGGCGAAAGCCATCATCCCGGCGCACAGCGCAGCCAGCAGTACTCCCAGCCGCAGGTAGAGGAAGAGCGCGAAGAGGGGCGCAAAAAGCGCGAGCCGAATCAGGGTGTATTTGAGGAAAGCCACCCCTCAAGTTTAGCCGCCGGCACGGCTGCCCGGCGTCGGCCCCAATCCTCCCCGGGGCTGCGGTACCGCGGGCCTGTACCGGGCGCCCGTGACCGGCGCCGTGGAGCCGCCTGACGGCTAGACTGAAGGTATGCTCCGTGTAGTGGTTCCGATCGTCATACTGGCCGTATTTGTCTATGGACTGGTCGACCTCATCCGCACCGACGCAAGGCTGACCAGAGGCATCTCCAAGACGGCCTGGATCTTCGTGCAAATCCTCCTCCCCGTGGTCGGCGCCACCCTGTGGTTCCTGATTGGGCGCCCGCGCGCCACGGACGCCGCTCCGGTCGCCTACAGCCACCCCGTAGCGCCCGACGACGACCCCGAGTTCCTGCGCAACCTTGAAATCCGCCGTCGCAACCAGGCCGAGGCCGACAGGCGCAGGAAGCTCAAGGATGAGCTGGACGCCAAGGAGCACAAGCTCGACGGCGGCACCGCGGAAGCCAGCGGCACCGAAAGCGCCGGGGATGCCCGCGAGCCCGGCGACGCCGGAACGCAAGGCACCGACGAGGTCAAGTAGCAGCATTCCTGGCCTTGTTCCCGACCCAAGGACTCCGTGCATAACTGCGGCCACACTAACTGCGGCTAACTGCGGCCATTCGCCCCAGATGGCCGGAATTCCCGCCTCATAGCGGCCATCTCCGGCAAATGGCCGCCACTCAACCACTCCGGGCCCCGCTGCCCACTTAGCCCACGGCCCGTTCCTCCTCTCCGCTCCCCGCCGCCCATACGGCCCACTCCTCCCCCACACCCTGCCCGCGCTGTGGATAACCCCCGAGCCTCCTCGGCGCGGGCGCAGAATGCTCACATGCGCGAGCCCAGTGAGCTACCCCCGCACCTTCGACACCGGCCCTTCACCGTGGCCGAGGCCCGCACCGCGGGGCTGAGCCGACGACGGACGCGGGCCCGGGATCTGGTCAGCCCCTGTTACGGCGTACGCGCCACTGCCGCCATCCCGGACAGTTTGCTGGAACGCGTGCACGCCCTGACTGCCGTGACGGGCGCCGTCGTAAGCCATCAGTCCGCGGCGGTGCTGTGGGGCTTCCCTCTCCCGCGGGTCGTGGAGAACCTGGCTGTCATCCACCTGACAAGTCGGTCGGGTCGGCGCGCTGTCCGGCATAAGAACGTGGTCGGCCATCAGCAGTCACTCGAACCGGAGGAGATCGTGTCCGGTTCCAGGGTGAGCTGCACATCGCCGCTACGGACGTGGTTCGATCTCGCCGGCATACTGAGCCTCGATGAACTGGTGATTGCCGGGGACTTCCTGTTACGGCGGAGAAATCCGCTGACCACGATCGACAGGCTGGACGCATTCCTCGCCGGGAAGCAAGGCATGCCGGGCTACCGGCGCGCGATGCGTGTCCGCTCCCTGATTCGCGCGGACACGGACTCCCCGAAGGAGACCGAACTCCGCCTACTTCTGATCCGACATGGCCTGCCCGAGCCCGGAATCAACGTCCCCATGTTCGACGAGACCGGCGGTTGGATCCAGGACCCGGACCTCTCCTACGAGCAGGAAAAGGTAGCGATTCAGTTCGACGGCGGGCATCACGCCACTCCGGCCCAGCGCCGCAGCGACATCTTTCGGGATGAGAACGCCCGGGACGCCGGGTGGCGCGTCGTCGTCTTGACCCAATGGCATTTGACCCCGTTCGCCCCGGGGATGGAGCCGGCTGCGGTTACACGCGTGCGTGCGGCGCTGACGGAGCGCGGTTGGGCTCCCGCCTCGACCACCAAGCCGGGGCGGCGTGAACGTGCTCGCCCCACACCCCACTCAGCTGACACGAATGGCCGCTAAGCACGCGGCATAGCGGCCATCTGCGGCGAACCGATGGGGGTCGGGACCGCGCAGGGCCCGCCAGACCCGAGGCGACCCCGCGCAGGACTCGCAGCCAGGCCCGCCCCGGTCGCGGCAGACGCACCATCGCGCCCGCCCCCATGCCATTCCGGGCTGCCCAACCGCCTTGGATCGCGCCGATCTGACACGAATGGCCGCTAAGCACGCGGCATAGCGGCCATCTGCGGCAAATCGATAGGGATCGGGACCGCGCAGGGCCCGCCAGACCCGCGGCGACCCCGTGCAGGACTCGCAGCCAGGCCCGCCCCGGCCGCGGCAGACGCACCATCGCGCCCCCATGCCATGCCGCGCTGCCCCAACCGCCGTGCGGCGCACCGATCTGACGCGAATGGCCGCTAAGCACGGGGCATAGCGACCATCTGCGGCAAATCGTGGACCGGGGTGCGGTTTAGCCCCCGGTTGGTAGCCCGGAGTAGGAGTGCAGGCCGTTGAAGAACTGGTTCACGATCGTGAAGTTGAAGACCACGCACAGGTAGCCGACAATCGACAGCCACGCGGCGCGGGTTCCGGTCCAGCCGCGGGTGGCCCGGGCGTGCAGATATCCGGCGTAGACCACCCAGATCACGAAGGTCCAGACTTCCTTGGTGTCCCAGCCCCAGAACCGGCCCCAGGCCTTCTCCGCCCAGATCGCGCCGAACATGAGCGTGAACGTCCAACCGACGAATGCGATTGCGTTGATGCGGTAGGACAGGTTCTCCAGGCTCAGGGCGTTCGGGACCAGGCGCATGAATCCGAGCTTGTCCGCCCCGCCGGCTGCGATCGTCTTCTGCCGGTGCGACTGCACGAGCTGCAGCGCGGACATGGCGAACGTCAGGGTGAACAACGCCGAGGACATCACCGCGATGGAAACGTGGATGAGCAGCCAGTAGCTCTGCAGCGCCGGCACGAGGTGGCCCACCGGGGTCCAGAACGCGATGGACGCCGCAACGAGCATGATGATGGCCAGGCCGATCACGAATGTGCCCAGAAAGCGCAGGTCGCGGCGGATCAGCACCAGCAGGAAGACGGCCACGGCCACGAAGGCGCCCGTGGTGAGGAATTCGTACATGTTGCCCCACGGCACCCGGCCGGCGCCGAGCGCGCGGGTGACCACGCCGGCCGCGTGGATTGCCGCGCCCAGAATGGTCAGCGCGACGGCGACGCGCGCCGGCGCACGCCGCTCGCCGCCGTAGCGCATGCTGCCGTCCGCGGTCTGGCCCGCGCCCGCCGCGGCACCCCGGCCGGAGACGGCCGACGTCGGACGCTCGGCCCGGCCTGCGGGTCCGCTGACGTCCGAATCGGCGCGGTCAATATCGCCCCCGGACCGCGCACCGACGCCGACGGGTACGCGCGCGGCCTCAGCTGCGGGGAGCTGCCCGGCGAGTTCCGCGGCCTTGAGGTCCACCGCGCGCAGCATCTTGCTGCTCTTGGCCAGGTCCCAGGCGAAGGCGATGAAAGCCACCGTGTACGTGCCGGCTGCCAGCAGCATGAAGAGCTCGCTGTACTGGCCCATGGTTTCGTTGATCGAGAACAACATTACTGATCCTTCTTCGACTCGGAAGAGCCGGCTGTTGACTGGATGAAGTCTTCTGCGGGTTGTTCAGAGTTGGCGTGCGCGCCGCCGTCACCGTTCGCGGCGGTATCCGCCCGGTCATTATCCGCTGTCCTGCTGGGAGCGGGCTGGGAACCGGGCACGGCGTCCTCGTCCACCAGCCATTCGCCGGCGAGGAGTGTGCGGATGGCTGCGGCCTCCCCGGCGAGCCGGTGGTCTTCGCCGCGTGCCAGCAGGGCGTACTCCACCATGGTGCGGCCGTCCTCGTGGGTGCCGGTGCGGACCCAGACGCGGCGGCGGTTCACATAGAGCGATGTCACGAGCCCGCCTACGGCCAGGAGCGCGAAGATCAGGGCATAGAGCTGGCCGGGGTTGTGGTGGATATCAACGCCGATGTAACGCTTCACGCCGTCGAAGCTGATGGAGCCCTTGCCGTTCGGCAGCTTGTAGGTGCTGCCGGGCGCCAGGACGATGCCCTTGGTGGGCAGGTTCCGGGCGTTGAGCGGTGTCAGCTTCTTGACGTCGAGTTCGAAGACGTTTTGCGGGGCACCCGCGTTGAGGCCGAGATCGCCGAAGTACGAGTTCAGGGTCAGCTGCGGGTTGATGAGCTCCGGGTCACCGCTGAAGGAGACGCCCTTGTCCGAGACGAAGGCCGTCGGCAGGAAGAACCCCGCGAAGGCGAGCTGTTCCGGCTTGGCGTCCGGGACCTTGATGACCACGGAGGAGTAGTAGTTCTCGCCCTGGAGCTTGGCGACCACGGGACCTTGCATGGCGATGTTGCCTGCGCCGTCGCGGACGGTGACCACGGGAGCGTAGCCGTTGCCCGTCAGGTACACGCTGGTGCCGCCGAGGCTCAGGGGGTCGTTGACCTTGAGCGCTTCCTTCTTGGCGGGCGCGTCCGGGTTTTCCTTCGTCGTCACATCGGCCGTGAAGTCGATGGGCTGTCCGAACTTGCCCTTCGATTCGCGGTCAAAGGTGATGTGGAACTTGTCCAGCTGGACCGAGTACGGCTGGAGCTGGCTGCTCTGGAAGTTGGTGCCGGGTGTGAACTGGTCATAGCCGACGAGGGTGTTGACGAAGGTGTCGCCCTCGACCAGGATCCGCTGCCCGCTGTAGCCGAAGAGGCCGCCGGCCGCCACGGAGACCAGCACCCCGATCAGCGCGGTGTGGAAGACGAGGTTGCCGACTTCCTTCAAGAAGCCGCGCTCGGCGCCCAGGGAGGGCCGGTCGCCGTCGCGGTCCCGGATGTCCACCCGGTAGCCGCGCTTCTTCAGCAGCTCCGCGGCGGTTGAGATGGCCTCCGACGCCGGGATCCCCGCGTCGGCCGGAATCACCAGGGTGCCGTATTCGGGGAGCCTGGACAGTCGTGCGGGGGTGCGCGGGGGCTGGGAGCGCATCGCTTTGTAATGCGCGATGGCGCGCGGGATGACGCAGCCGATCAGCGAGACGAACAGCAGGAGGTAGATCGCCGAGAACCATGCCGAGGAGTAGACGTCGTAGAGCTGCAGCGAGTCCAGGATCTTCCCGTAGTCCGGGTGGTCCTTGATGTACTGCGTGACAATCGCCGGGTTGGCGGGGCGCTGCGGGAACAGCGAGCCGGGCACGGCGGCGACGGCCAGCAGCAACAGAAGGAACAGTGCCGTGCGCATGCTGGTCAGCTGCGTCCACGCCCACCGGAGCATGCCCACCGGGCCCAGCGAAGGCAGGACGGCGTCGGGCTTCGGGGACTTCTTCTTCGTTACGTTCACGCGCTCGCTCATCAGATCGGCAATTTCACATCGGTTTGGAACCAGTACTGCAACCCGGAGACCCAGGTACCCCACACGCCGCTGGCCATCAGGATGCCGAGCAGAATCAGGATGCCGCCGCCGGTGCGCTGGATGGCGAGCCGGTGCTTGCGGAAGAAAGACATCACGCCGATGCCGCGGCGCACGGCCAGGGCGATCAGCAGGAAGGGGATTCCCAGCCCCAGGCTATACACGAAGGCCAGGAATGCACCTTTTGCAGCGGAGGAGCCGCCGGAGAGACTCAGCAGCTGGACGGCGGAATACGTGGGTCCGATGCACGGTGCCCACCCGAGCCCGAAGGTGATGCCCAGCAGGGGCGCGCCCCACAGCCCGGCCGGGGGCTTGGCGTGGATTTTGGCGTCCCGCTGGAGCCAGCCGAACCCGCCCATGAACACGACGCCCATGACGATCACGAGGACGCCCAGCAGCTGGGTGATCCACTTGTTCTGCGAACCGGTGATGAGGCTGCCCAGCTGCCCGAATGCGCCGCCGAGGAGCACAAAGATCACCGAGAAGCCGAGGACAAAGAGCCCGATTCCGGCCAGCATGCGGCCGCGTCGCTGCTTCTGCAGGTCGACGCCGGTCAGGCCCGTAACGTAGCCCAGGTATCCGGGCACGAGCGGAAGGACGCAGGGCGAGAGAAAGGAGACGAATCCGGCCAGGAGCGCCACGGGGACGGCCAGCAGGAGCGATCCGTTCAGGATGGCTTCGGCGAAGGGGCTGTTCACGGGTGACCGCGCTACTCGGCCACGGCGGCGGCGATGAGGGACTTCAGGGTGCCTGGCTCGATTTCGCCGAGCACTCGGGACGAGACGCGGCCCTTTTTGTCCAGCACGAGGGTGGTGGGCACAGCGCCGGGCGGGACGAGGCCCGAAACGGCCAGCAGCACGGCGCCGTCCTTGTCGTTGAAGCTGGGGTACGTCAGCTTGAAGGTCTTGTCGAACGCGTCGGCCGTGGCTTTCTCGTCCCGAAGGTTCACGCCGAAGAACTGCACGCCCTGGTTCTTGAATTCCTGGTGGAGGGCTTCCAAGGAGGGAGCCTCGACCCGGCACGGTGCGCAGGCCGCGAACCAGAAGTTCAGCACGGTGACCTTGCCGGGGAACTCCGCGGAGGTGACGGCGGTGCCATCGAACAGCGTCCCTTTAAGCTCCACTGGGCTCTTGCGGTCGGCCACGGCGAACTCGGTCACGGAGCCGTCGCCGGCCACGTAGTTTTTGTTGTCCCCGGCCTTGGCCTGCTTGGCCAGGGCATCGTCCTGGGCGCAGCCGGACAGTCCGAAGACTGCGGCCAGTGCGGCTCCGCCGGCTGTCAGTACGTTGCGGCGGGACAGCGGAGTCTGCGCGCGGCGGTTCTGTCCCATGCTCAGGCCCCCGGGGTGCTGGCGGCACCGGGCAACAGGGCGGCAGCCGGCTCGCTGTAGTCCACCCGGACCAGACCGCCGTCGTCGTCAAACACCAAGGACGTCAGGGACGTCAACGTGCACTCGCGCTTGCGCGGATCGTGCCACAACGGCCGGCCTTCGGCACTGAGCCGCGTGGCCCAAATGGGCAGCTGGTGACTGACCAAGATGGCCTCCGCCCCGTCGCCGCCCAGCTCGATGGCCCGGACACGTGCATCCTGGACCGCCGCGATGACCCGGGCCGCCTGCTCCTTGTACGACTCACCCCAGGACGGCCGGAACGGGTTGTACAGCCGGGTCCAGTGCTTGGGCCGGAGTAGCTCCGCCTTGGAGACGTGGAGGCCCTCGAAGTAGTTGGCGGCCTCAATGATGCGGGCGTCGGTGGCGATCGCAAGGCCCAAGGCGTCGGCGATTGGCTGAGCCGTCTCCTGCGCGCGGGTCAGCGGGGACGCGGCGAGGTGGACGATCCTGGCCCCCTGCTCGGACCGTTCGCTGAAGTGTTGCGCCAGCGTGCGGGCCATCTCCTGACCGAGTTCGGAGAGGTGGAATTCCGGCAGCCTGCCGTACAGGACACCATCGGGATTGTGGACCTCGCCGTGGCGGAGCAAATGAACAGTGGCTTGGGGCATGTCTACCAGTTTCTCAAAGATGACGGTCGATCTGAAATCTTCTACAGAAGGTAGAACTGAAGAGTTTTAAAAAATGTTCCCTAGGGTTGGAATAAAAGATGCAAATGCATGTTTATACTGGATGAAGCAGTTAGTTGAGATTTCAACCAATGAGGCTTCAACTAACGATCAGACGAACCGCAAGCAGTTACCCGACTCAAGGAGAACCACCATGGCACTTCCCGCAAACGTCACCACCGGCACCTGGACCCTCGACCCGTCGCACAGCGAGATCGGTTTCACCGTCCGCCACGCAGGCATCAGCAAGGTCCGCGGCCAGTTCACCGATGCCGCAGCCACCCTGGACCTCGCCGAGAACGTCACTGATTCCAAGGTCAACGCCTCGATCAAGACCGCAAGCTTCGACTCCGGAGATGCCAACCGCGACGGCCACGTCCGCGGCGAAGACTTCTTCGACGTCGAGAAGTTCCCCGAGATCTCCTTCGTCTCCAACACCATCGTCCCGAAGGGTGACGCCTACGAACTCCAGGGCGACCTCACCATCAAGGGCATCACCCGCCCGGTTGCCCTCGAGACCGAGTTCAACGGCGTGGCCGTCGACCCCTTCGGCAACACCCGCGCCGGCCTCTCCGCCGAGACCACCATCAGCCGCAAGGACTTCGGCCTGACCTGGAACGCAGTCCTCGAAGCCGGCGGCGTGCTGGTCAGCGACAAGGTTGCCATCAACCTGGAACTGGCCTTCATCGCTCCCGCAGCGTAGTCAGTACCGTCCGGGCCGGACGGCCAACGCCGGGCATCCGGTTCCAGCGCCCCGCTTCATCCTCGCGATGAAGCGGGGCGCTGTCGTTTTCGCCGCAGGTGCTATCGGCGGCGTCGCGGCCGGTCCTTCCGCCGCGTTTGCCCCCGATGCGGCTGCCGGTGTTCCCGGCGAATTTCGCGAGCCTCGGTCCGGCTGGCCAAAGGCCGGGAGAGGCCTAATTTCCCTAGATAACAGGGAAATGGCGGTCTACAGTGAGAGCCATGAGTAACCCCAACGAGGTCCCGCCGGAGCAGCCCGGTGGCCAGCCTCGGCCCTCGGACAACGTCCAACCGTCGGCCCCCGAACAGCCCCCGGCCCACCCGGCACCGACTCCGGGCTACCAGCCGCCCGCCGGATACCAGGGGCAGCCGGCGGGCGGCGGCGGAAGCCGCTTCGAAATGCCTGCCGACCGTCCCAGGAACTTCAGCGATGCTCTGCCCGTCGGCGGCCTCTCCGGTATCTTCAAGGTCACCGCAATGCCCACCGAGCTGAAGGTCTCGTACTGGATTTGGGTCATCGGCGGATTCCTGGGCCTCCTCGGCGGCATCATCGGCATGTTCGGGTCTTTCGTCCTGCTCGCCTTCACGCCCGCGGTCGGGCTCCTGGTGTTGCTGCTGGTGCTGGTGGCATTGTCTCTGGCCACCGCACAGATCATCATGGCCATGAAGATGAAGGAAGGCCAGGAATGGGCCCGCCTCGCGCTCACCATTCTTGCCGGCATCTCCCTGGTGTTGGCACTCGTCAGCTCGGGCCTTGTTCAGGGCCGGGCCGGCGGAGGCCTGCCGGGATTCATCATCAGCCTGGTGGCAACCGTGCTCATGTGGGTACCGAACTCACAGGCTTGGTTTGTCGCTCAACGGAGCCGGCTCCGAGGCTGAAGCTTCACGACGTGGCAGGCCCATACCTGCCGCGCATGGGAGCCCTTCCCGCCGGTCCCGTTGCCCTTCCGTCGCGGCCGCGGCGCTGATGGAAAGAGGGCCTAGAATACCTCTCCGGAATGATCCGCACGGCGGCCGGCCCGCGGTACGGTGGAGCTAAACCATGCTGGGGGCAGGGCAGGATTGCTGGTCCCGGTGGCCGATTCAGTGATCGACGCGCAAAGGACCACTTCATGAGCAACCCTCCAGTCCAGCCTTCACCTCCCAACGGGTCCGAGCCGGGCGGGGAATCCACCCCGGACCACGGCCAGAACACCCCGCAGGCCCCGCAGTACGGTCAGCAGACGCCCCCGGCCTACGGCCAGAACACCCCGCAAGCCCCGCAAGCCCCGCAATACGGCCAGCAGACACCCCCCGCCTACGGCCAGAACACCCCGCAGGCCCCGCAATACGGCCAGCAGACGCCCCCGGCCTACGGCCAGAATGCCCCGCAAGCCCCGCAGTACGGCCAGCAGACGCCCCCGGCCTACGGCCAGAACACCCCGCAGGCCCCGCAATACGGCCAGCAGACACCCCCGGCCTACGGCCAGAATGCCCCGCAGTACGGCCAGCTGACACCCCCGGCCTACGGTCAGAATGCACCGCAGTACGGCCAGTCCCCCTATGCCCAGTATCCGTCCCAGCAGCCTCAGGCTCCGGGCGGTGTCCCCCAGCTCGTCAACACCGCGTTCTGGCTGATCGTGGCGGCCGGAGCAGTGTGGGTGATCTCCATGCTGGTGTCGCTGGGGTCCCTGGACACTCCTGCGGTCCGGGCGATGTTTGAGCAGCAGCTGGCAGCGAGCGGCACGAAGGTCGATTTCAATTCCGTGAAGGGCATCCTGATCGGCACTATCGTGGTGATGGCCGTGATCAGCGCCGGGCTGTATGCCCTCGTCGCCTTCAATGTCCGCAGGGGCAAGAATTGGGCCCGCATTCTGGGCACCGTGTTTGCCGCCTTGTCCATCTTCAACATCCTCCCGCTCAGCCTAGCCACCTTGGCGGCACTTCTCGGCATCGCGGCCATCGTGTTGCTGTACCTGCCCGCCGCCTCGCCGTATTTCCAGAAGCGGCAGCCCTTCGCCAGCCCCTACGGGCAGCCCGGGGCACCTTTCGGGAAGTAAGGGCACGTAGAACTACGCAGCAGAGAAAGACCGGCGGGCGCGGGAGCCGGAGGGCCTGGCCGATCCTAGTCGGCGTCCTCCGGATCCTGCGCCCGTTGTGCGTGGTAGGCCAGGATCTGCAGTTCAGTTGCCATGTCGACCTTGCGGAGGTTGACCCCCGGCGGGACCTGGAGCATCACCGGGGCGAAGCTGAGGATGCTCCGCACCCCGGCGGCAATTACCCGGTCGCAGACAGCCTGGGCCACGGCGGCGGGCAACGCAAGGACCACCATGTTGGCACCCGTGCGTTGCAGTACCGGCTCCAGGTCGGCGGCGTCGCTGACGCGCAGCCAGCCGACCTCGCTGCCCACCACCATCTGGTCGGCGTCGAAAATCGCCACGATGTCGAAGCCGCGCGACTCGAATCCTCCGTACCGGGCCAACGCCTTGCCCAGGTTGCCGGCCCCTACGATCGCGACCTTCCAGTCATGTGTCAGCCCGAGCGCGGCCGCGATCTTCCGGTTAAGGTACTGGACCTCATACCCCACGCCCCGGGTGCCGTAGGAGCCGACGTAGGACAGGTCCTTGCGCAGCGTCGAGGAGCTGACCCCGGAGGCTTCGGCCAGCGACTCGGACGAGACCCTGTCCACCCCGTCCGCCAGGAGTGTGGTCAGGGCGCGCAGATAGATGGTCAGCCGAGCCACGGCCGCGGGCGGAATCTGTTTGGCTACAGTCCCGGCTCCCCCGGGTACAGCCTCCGGAGATGAATCCAGCGATGTCACTATCTGCTCCATTGCGTCGCGTTGTGCTTCCCACTCTAGGGCCCCGGCTCTTCACGCAACAAAGAGCCAGCCGTCAGGACGGCTGGTCGAGTGCCCGCCGCAGGGTTCGTGTCAGGCGGGCCTCGTCGATCTTCCAGAAATCCCGCTGAACCCCGTCCACCAGTACCACCGGGATCTCCTCGGCGAAGCGTTCCCGGAGTCCGGCGTCGTGGTCTATCGACTGCTCGGTCCATCCGATTCCGAGCGTGGCGGTGACACGGCCGACGGCGGCACGCGCCTCCTCGCACAGGTGGCAGTCAGTTTTGGTGATGAGAACTACATCGGGCAGGTGCGCGGGCTTGGCCATACAACCACCGTAGTCCGGAGGGCGGTTCGACGTCGACGCGCGGCGCAGTGCGCAAGGGCGACCGCCGCAGTCCTTCCGCCGCGTCGCGCACCCAGCGGGACTCGCGGCGCCGGTCATTGACTAGACTCGTGGCATGCCCGAGGAGAAATACGTCGCTGTGGCCAGCGAGCCTGCTGCATCGACGCAGCACGGCGAGGCCGCATTTTTCGACGTCGACAACACCCTCATGAAGGGCGCCAGCCTTTTCCACGTGGCCCGCAAGCTGCACCAGCGCGGCGCGTTCACCCTGCGGCAGGCTGCCGGTTTCGCCTGGAAGCAGCTCATGTTCGTGCTGCGTGGGGAAAACATGGATGATGTCCACGCCGTCCGCGATTCTGCCCTGACTCTTGCCGCCGGCATCACGGCGAAGGACATCGAGGCCCTGGGCGAAGAAGTTTACGACGAAATGATCGAGTCCCGGATCTGGCCCGGAACCAAGGCCCTGGCCGAGCAGCACCTCCGGGTCGGGCGGAAAGTCTGGCTCGTCACGGCGACGCCGATCGAGGTGGCCACCGTCATTTCCACCCGGCTCGGCCTGACCGGGGCGCTGGGCACAGTGGGCGAGATCCTTGACGGCTCCTACACGGGGCAACTCGTGGGGGACATCCTTCACGGCCCGGCCAAGGCGGTCGCGGTCCGGGGAATTGCGGAGGAGCACGGCCTGGACCTCAAGCGCTGCTGGGCCTACAGCGATTCCCACAACGACATCCCGCTCCTGAGCATGGTCGGCCACCCGGTCGCCATCAACCCCGACTCCAAGCTGCGCCGGTACGCCCGCGAGCACAACTGGCCGGTCTACGACTTCCGCTCGGGCCGGCGCGCCGCCACGCTGGGATTCAAGGCCGCCACGGTCGGGGGGGCCATCTACGGCCTGTGGCGGGGGTTCTCCCGCTTTCGCGGGCCCAACCACTAAGCCCGGCCAAGCGCCGCAGCCTTTCCCCGGGTTTGAACACCCGCGGCGGTTTCGGAAATCCGCGCCGCTCCCTGACATCCGCGCCGTTCTCAGACATCCGCGCCGGGGATCCGGGCCGCCCGTGTCCGGTTCCGTAGCCCGGGGCCGGCGTCCCGAGCAAGAAAAATGCCCGCCGCCTGGGAGGCAACGGGCATTTCATGCAGTCAGAAGTATTGCTACTTCTTATTGCGACGCTGGTGGCGCGTCTTGCGAAGCAGCTTGCGGTGCTTCTTCTTGGCCATACGCTTGCGACGCTTCTTAATAACTGAACCCACGAAAGTTCCTTACCGGCTAGATGCAGTACCTGCCTGTTGGGAAGGGTCCGCGGGCTAAGCAGCAGACTGAAGCAACTGACAGGTTCTTACAATGACGTAAAACGTTCCTTAACAGGGTACCGCCTCTGCGGGTCACCCCACGACCGCGGGCCATTTGCGGGGCCCAAAGCGGTCGATTCATGCTGTGAAAGCGCCGCGGACGGTTCACCCGGTCCCGGCGTGGCCGTCGTTCCGGTCGACGACGGCACCCTTGAGGTACTGTTCGACGGCGTTTTCCGGCACGCGGTAAGAGCGGCCGAAGCGGACGGCCGGCATCTCCCCCGAATGCACAAGACGGTACACGGTCATTTTTGATACCCGCATGAGTTCCGCGACTTCGGCCACGGTCAAAAAACGGGCCTTGGAGAAGTTGGCCTCCGTAGACATTTCCCTATTCCTTTGCTCAAGCGAACGGCAGCCCCACCTGATGACATGGCGGTGTGCCGATGCTGAGCCATCAAACAACCATGTGATAGCAACTGTAGTTGCTCATGGTGCCAATGTGAAAGCTTTCCGCAGGAATCCCCACAGGCTTTCCGCAGGAATCCCGAAATCCTCCTCCTGCCGGAACACCGCGTCGACGCTGCGTGCCGGCAGGCCCGGCCCGGCCCTCAGGCGCGGGTCCGGCGCGTGCGGGCCGAGGCTGCGAGTTGGCCCAGCACCGAGGCCGTGACATCCCAGTCCATGCAGGCGTCCGTGACGCTCTGGCCGTAGACCAACCCGTCCTTTCCGGCGTCTCCAGCTTTGCCTTCGACTTTGCCCGCGGTGACGTCGAGGTTCTGCGCCCCGCCCACCAGGAAGCTCTCCAACATGACGCCGGCGATTGCCCCGGCAGCGGCCCCGGCACTTTCCAGCTGGGAACCGATTTCGAGCGCCACCTCGGCCTGCCGGTGATGGTTCTTGCCGCTGTTGGCGTGGCTGGCGTCGACGATCAGACGGGGGTTCAGCTGATTCGCGGCGAGTTTGGCGGACGCGGCTTCAACGTCGGCCGCTGAGTAGTTCGGTCCTCTGCGTCCGCCGCGGAGGATGACGTGCGTGTCAGGGTTGCCGGCGGTGGCCACCAGCGCCGCCCTGCCGTCGTCGTCGATCCCGAGGAAGGCCTGCGCGGCCGCGGCGGCACTGCAGGCGTCCAGGGCCACTTGGAGATCGCCGTCCGTCCCGTTCTTGAATCCGATCGGCATCGAGAGCCCCGAGGCCAGCTGGCGGTGGATCTGGCTCTCCGTGGTGCGGGCTCCGATCGCACCCCAGGCGACCAGGTCTGCGACGTATTGGGGGCTGATGGGCTCGAGGAACTCGGTGGCCGTTGGCAGGCCGAGTGCCGTGACCTGCCGCAGGAATGCCCGGGCCGCGCGCAGGCCCGCGGCGATGTCGTGGCTGCCGTCCAACCGGGGGTCGTTGATCAGGCCTTTCCAGCCCACTGTGGTGCGCGGCTTCTCGAAGTAGGTGCGCATCACGATCAGTAGGTCTTCGCGGTGCTTCTCGGCCTGGCTTACCAGCCGGCGGGCGTATTCGAGGCCGGCCTTGGGGTCGTGGATGGAGCAGGGGCCGACGATTACGAGCAGCCGGTCGTCCACCCCGTCCATGATGGCGCGGACCTCGTCGCGGCTACGTTCAACCACCGCGGCCATCCGGGACTCCAGCGGCAGTTCGGCCATCAGGTCCTGCGGGGTGGGCAGCGGGGTGAACTCGCTGACGCGCAGGTTCGAGGTGGGGTGTTGGGTGCCGGCGGCTGCTTCAATGCTCATGTTCGGGTCCTGTTCCGGATGCGGAGCGGGCCCTGATCAGAACCCGCCGGAGAAATGGCGAAGGGCAGAGAATGATCTCTGCCCTGTTGGCTCTGAAGGAAAGTTGGATGCGTGTCAGTTAGACGCGGGCCCCTCCAGAGCCAACGAAAAATACGCATACCAACGGTTAGTCATAGCCACGACCATAGCCGCGGAGCCGCGCCAGGGGCAAACCCCGGTCGTAACATTCGCGGAACCGCCTAGGTCGCAGACATGCCGCGGCGCCGCCCCGGGGCTGCCCCGATGAACCTCCCGGCAGTGGGTGGCGCGCGTTGCCGCGCTGTGCCGTCCCGTCGCGGCCCGGCACCCCTAGAGTGGGAGGGGACCCCAGCCCGAGCATCTGACCGCTATGGAGGAAGCCATGACCCAGACTTTCCCGCCCGAAAACCCAGAGGCACCCACAAGGTCGGAGGCGGCCGCGCCGGCGGGCCAGGTGGCCGGCCGGCCGGCCGATCAGTCGGCCGTCAGCCCGGAAACAGGACACGACACCGCCCGCGGACTTCCCGCCGCCTTGAAGCGCCGCGCGCCCAGGTACGCAGACCTTGCCCCGCTGATGCAGTTCAAGAAGCCTGAGTTCGGCCGGGCCGCCAGGCTTCGCCGCGCGAGCACCATCTGGGATCTGCGCGACATGGCCAAGCGCCGCACGCCGCAAGCCCCGTTCGACTACACCGACGGCGCCGCCGAGGCTGAAATCACCCTGCGCCGCGCCCGCCAGGCGTTCCTCGACATCGAATTCCGGCCCGGGGTCCTGCGCGATGTCTCCCGCATCGACCTCAGCACCGACATCCTGGGCGGCCGGTCCCGTTTGCCCGTGGGGATCGCCCCCACAGGTTTCACCCGGATGATGCAGTCCGAGGGCGAATACGCCGGCTCGCAGGCCGCCGAGGCTGCAGGCATTCCCTACACCCTCTCTACCATGGGGACGGCGTCTATCGAGGACGTGGCTGCCGCCGCCCCCGCGGGCCGCAACTGGTTCCAGCTGTACTTGTGGACGGACCGGGAACGATCCCTCGAACTGATCCAACGCGCCGCTGCAGCCGGCAACGACACCCTCATGGTCACCGTGGACACCGCCGTCGCCGGCGCCCGCCTCCGCGACGTCCGCAACGGCATGACCATCCCGCCCGCACTGACCCTCAAGACCGTCCTGGACGCGTCCTACCGGCCGGCGTGGTGGTTCAACTTCCTCACCCATGAACCCCTTACGTTTGCGTCCCTGTCCCGGTACACGGGAACTGTCGCGGAACTCATCAACTCGATGTTCGACCCCACCCTGACGTTCGCCGACCTCGACTGGCTGCGCGAGACCTGGAAGGGCAAGCTCGTGGTCAAGGGCATCCAGACGGTTGAGGATGCCCGCAGGGTGGTGGACCACGGCGCCGACGGGATCGTGCTCTCCAACCACGGCGGCCGGCAGCTGGACCGGGCACCGATCCCGTTCCACCTGCTGCCCGAGGTCTCCGCCGCACTCAAGGCGGACCGGAGCGACGCGGCGATCATCCTGGATACCGGCATCATGAGCGGCGCGGACATCATCGCGGCCCTGGCCCTGGGCGCCGACTTCACACTGATCGGCCGCGCCTACCTGTACGGGCTCATGGCCGGCGGCAGGGCCGGTGTGGACCGGACACTCGAAATCCTGGAAAAGGACATGCTGCGTACCATGGCGCTGCTGGGCGTCAGCCGGGTCGCGGACCTCACGCCGGAACACGTGCGGCTGCTCCGCAACTAGAAGGCCCCGCCCAAGTAGCTCGCAGCAGGGGCCGTTATGAGCGCCCAAAACGGCCCCTGCTGCGAGTTAGTTGGGTTATCTCTTGCGGCCGAACTTCGGCAGGTTGGCGAGGAGGTCCGCGGCCTTGGTGGCGGCGCGGCCCACGGTCCGTCCGATCTGTTGAGGCATCTTGTCCTCGCCGGCCGTTCCCACCGGGATGACGACGGCGGGGCTCAGCGGGCTGCCGGCAGGACGGCCCGCCAGCGCCCCGGCGGGCTGCGCGGCAACCTGGGCGGCGGCTGATTGCGCGCCCGCCAGCGCCGCGGCGGGCTGCACGGCCGCCTGCAAGGCGGGCTGCACGGCGGGCTGCGGGCCGGCCGCCGCAGCCAGGCCGTCGCCGGCAGCTGCGGGGCTGGATTCGGGGTGGCGTCCGGGTGCTGCGGCGGGGAGGACATCGAACGCCTGCAGCCAGCTCGCGACGCCGGCGAGGGGCTTGGGGTTCAGTGTGTAGTAGCGCTTTTGGCCCTGGGCGCGCATGCTGACCAGGTCCGCTTCCCGGAGGACTTTGAGATGTTTGGAAATGGTGGGCTGGCTTGCCTCAAGCTCCTGGACCAGTTCCCCCACTGCCTTGTCCCCCTTGCGGAGGGCCACCAGGATGTCCCGCCTGGTTGCCTCAGCAATGACGGCAAATACGTCGTCTGTCACCATGCCCTCCACACTAGCGACATATACGCCAGATGGCATCCACAAATTCCCGGGCCTGTGCTGGGGCCCATTCCCGGTCCAGGACTAGTCGAACCAGGGGTCGAGTCCGTGCAGGGGGAACACTTCCTTGCGGGTGGCCATGACGGTGCGGTCCACGGCGTCGTTGGGGTCGAACCCCACCTCCCAAGACCGCCACCAGAGGTCGACGTCGTCCCCCATTACTTCCGGCGGTTCCACCCCGAACCTGGCCCCGTACGTGTCCTTGACGTATCGGCGCCAGTCCTCCGGAACGGGGGTGCGCAGCGGCACGGGACGGCCCGCGGCAATGGCTATGAGGTGGCTCCAGGACCGCGGCACCACGCTGACCACGTTGTAGCCGCCGCCACCGGTGGAAATCCACCGGTTCTCGCAGTAGCGTGCGGCGAGATTGCCGATCGCGGTGGCGGCCTCACGCTGGCCGTCCACACTGATATTCAGATGGGTGAGCGGATCAAGCCGGTGGGAGTCGCACCCGTGCTGGCTCACGATGACTTCCGGTTCGAACGCGCCAATGAGCTGCGGGACGACGGCGTGGAAGGCCCGCAGCCAGCCGGCGTCGGCCGTGCCGGCCGGGAGTGCGACGTTCACCGCGGTGCCCTGCGCGTTCGGGCCGCCGATTTCGTTGGCAAAGCCGGTGCCCGGGAAGAGGGTCAGCCCCGATTCGTGCAGCGAAATCGTCAGGACCCGCGGATCGTCCCAGAAGATGCTCTGTGTCCCGTCGCCGTGGTGCGCGTCGACGTCGACGTACGCGACGCGCCGGACGCCCCCGTCGAGCAGGCGCTGGATGGCCAGGGCGGCGTCGTTGTAAATGCAAAACCCGCTCGCCCGGTCGCGTGAGGCGTGGTGCATCCCGCCGCCGAAGTTCACTGCCCGCACCGCGCTGCCGTCCAGGACCGCAGCGGCCGCCAGCAGGGAGCCGCCGGCCAGCCGGGCACTGGCCTCGTGCATGCCGGCGAACGCGGGATCATCCTCGGTGCCCAGGCCCCTGGCTTCATCAGGGGCGTCAGGATTTTCACTCACGCGCCGGACGGCCTCAACGAACTCAGGGGTGTGGACCGCGCACAGCTCCTCGTCGGTGGCGACTTCCGGGGCCGCGACCGTCACGTGCTCCAGCGCCAGCAGTCCCAGGCTGGCGGCCAGCTTCGCCGTGAGTTCCATGCGCTCGGGCGCCATCGGGTGGCTGTGGCCAAAGTTGTAGGCGGTCATGGCAGGAGCCCACACCACCGTCGTTGGCAGCGCGGTCTGAGCGAGTCCCGGCAGGAATGTCATCAATCACAGGCTACCCGAGCGTCCCCCGGCTTCCCGCGTGCGCGCGGGGCTCCCCCGGTCATGACGCGGAATTTAGTGGTTTACTACTGGGGGAAGCAGTTTCAACCGAGGAAAAACATGACGCAAAGCCAGTCGAGGTCCACGAGCCCGGCCAGCTGGCAGCCAGGCATGCCGGAACGGGAAGGCCTGTGGATCTTCACACGCCTGCGCGACTTCATCGACGGCATCGCAAACAGCTCGCCGGCCCGTCTCGCGCTCACGGCGTTCGGCGTCGCCATCTTGGTCTTCACGGCCTTGCTCTCACTGCCCCTATCGTCCGCGACAGGACAGGCCACACCCCTGTACCAGGCCCTCTTCACGGCGGTGTCCGCCGTCTGCGTCACCGGCCTGACCGTGGTCTCCACGGCCGTGCACTGGTCCTTTTTCGGCCAGCTGGTGATTCTGGTCGGCATCTTCGTGGGCGGTCTGGGCACCTTGACCCTCGCATCGCTGCTGGCACTCATGGTCAGCAAAAAACTGGGCGTCCGCGGCAAGCTGATCGCCCAGGAGGCGATGAACAACGCCGGCCGGCTCGGCGAGGTCGGCACCCTGCTCCGGATCGTGATCGTGACGTCCGTGGTGATCGAGGGCGCCCTGGCCGCGGTCCTGGTCCCCAGCTTCCTGGCCCTCGGGGAGGGTTTCCCGCAGGCTCTCTGGCACGGCGTCTTCTACGCAATTTCCTCGTTCAACAACGCCGGTTTCACACCCCATACTGACGGGATCGTCCCCTACGAGACCAATCTCTGGATCCTCATTCCGCTCATGATCGGCGTGTTCCTGGGCAGCCTGGGCTTCCCCGTGGTCATGGTGCTGCATCAGAACGGGCTGCGATGGAAGAAATGGAACCTGCACACCAAGCTGACCATCCAGGTGTCCTTCATCCTCCTGGTCGCCGGCACGCTGCTGTGGGGGTTCCTTGAGTGGGACAACATGCGCACCATCGGCGGCATGGACCTCGGCGACAAGATCACGCATTCACTGTTTGCCTCCGTCATGCTGAGGTCCGGCGGCTTCAACCTTGTGGACCAGAGCCACATGGATTCCACCACCATGCTGGTCTCAGATGCCCTCATGTTCGCCGGCGGCGGCTCCGCGTCCACAGCCGGCGGCATCAAGGTCACCACCGTTGCCGTGATGTTCCTGGCGATCGCCGCCGAGGCCCGGGGCGACGCGGACGTCAAGATCTACGGCCGGACGATTCCGGAGGGCACCATGCGGGTTGCCATTTCGGTGATCGTCGCCGGCGCCACCCTCGTCTCGGTCTCGGCGCTGCTGCTCCTGCACATCAGCGGCGCGTCCTTGGACCGGGTGCTTTTTGAAACCATCTCGGCCTTCGCCACAGTGGGCCTGAGCACCAACCTCAGCGCCGAACTGCCGCCGTCGGGGGTCTATGTCCTAACCCTGCTCATGTTTGCCGGGCGCGTCGGGACCGTCACCCTTGCCGCTGCCCTGGCCCTGCGCCAGCGGACCCAGCTGTACCACTATCCGGAAGAGAGACCGATCATTGGCTAGTTCCTCAGCCGTCAACCGTCCCGCCCACAACGCCCCCGTGCTGGTGATCGGGCTGGGGCGTTTTGGCGCATCCACCGCAGAGCAGCTGGTCAAGCAGGGCAGGGAGGTCCTGGCCATCGAGCGCGACCGCAACCTCGTCCAGAAGTGGGCGGGCGTCCTGACGCATGTGGTGGAAGCGGACGCCACGAACATCGATGCCCTGCGCCAGCTCGGCGCCCAGGAATTCAGTTCCGCCGTGGTCGGCGTCGGCACGTCGATCGAGTCCTCCGTGCTGATCACCGTCAATCTCGTGGACCTCGGAATCGAGCACCTCTGGGTCAAGGCGATTACGCCCTCGCACGGCAAAATCCTGACCCGGATCGGCGCCAACCACGTCATCTACCCGGAAGCCGACGCCGGCGTCCGGGCCGCTCACCTGGTGTCCGGCCGGATGCTGGACTTCATCGAATTCGACGATGACTTCGCGATCGTCAAGATGTATCCGCCGCGCGAGACCGTCGGATTCACGCTCGACGAATCCAAGGTCCGCTCCAAGTACGGCGTCACAATTGTCGGCGTGAAGTCCCCGGGCGAGGACTTCACCTACGCCCGGCCGGAAACCAAGGTCTCCTCAAGGGACATGCTCATCGTTTCGGGCCACGTGGACCTGCTCGAGCGGTTCGCCGCACGCCCCTAAGTCACGCCGGAGCCCGACGGCGGGCGGCGCACCCGCCGCCCAGCCACGCCGTCGGACACCCGACGGGCCAGGTTCAGGCGAGCTGCCGGGTGATTTCCGCGGCGCGCGTGGCGGCTGCCCGGGCGCCGTCGGCGATGATCGCCGGCAGGCCGCGCTCGTCAAATGTGGCGATGGCCCGTTCCGTGGTGCCGTTCGGGCTGGTGACGGCCTTGCGCAGCGCTGTGGGATCCGCGCCGGGCTCGGCCAGCATGAAGCCCGCCCCGGCGACGGTCTCGCGTGCCAGCAGCAGCGACAGCTCCGGATCTAGGCCCAGTTCAACCCCTGCCGCGGCCATGGCCTCGGCCAGATAGAAAGCATAGGCCGGTCCCGAGCCGCTGATCGCGGAGAGGGCGTCCACCTGCTCTTCGGGAATCTCCACCACCGTGCCGGCCGCCGCGAGGATGTCCTTGGCGTGCTGGAGCTGTTCGGCGGAGCAGCTGGTCCCGGCGGAAATGGAGACGACGCCGCGGCCCAGCTTCGCCGGCGTGTTCGGCATCGTGCGGATGACCGGCTGGCCCGCGGGCAGGGCCGCTTCCAGCTGCTGCAGGGACACGGCGGCCGCGACGCTGATGACGATGGTGTCCTTGGAGAGGGACCCGCTGATTTCGCGTGCCAGGTCTGCGATGCCCACGGGCTTGACGCCGAGGATCACGACGCCGGAGCCGGTGGCGGCTTGCCTGTTGTTCTCGGGCTCTTCCTCGCCGGCGATTGCCGTGATCCCGTGATGCCGTTCGGCCAGCTCGGCCGCACGCTCGGCGCGGCGGACCGTGGCGACGATATCGGCCGGATCGGCGCCGCCCTCGATCAGGCCTGCCAGAATTGCCTCGTTCATTGACCCACAGCCCAGGAATGCGATTCGGTTGCTCATGCCCCCATCATGGCAGTCCCGTGCGATTCCCAGCCAGTTCACACCTTCGCCGCAGTCAGTGCACAACTTTGGCCCCTAGCGTTGTAGGTACCTCATTGAGGGTGCGAGTGATACAGCAGGCATGCGGATGTCTGCGCGGCACCGGTGGGCAGTAGCGGGTTTTCCCATTTTTCGCGCTACAGCCCGCCGGTGCCTTTGCTGTTTAAAGCCCTGTCCTTGGGTTCCACCGGCCGGCCGGTGCCTGCCGCCACTCGCGGCGGTCGCCGGATTTTCAGCCATCTCACAGGCAAATCCGGTCGTCTGCCCATAATCGACCCTTACCTTGGAAAGTGCCTCAACAGGTGCGAGTGATGATAGCCGGTTCCACCGGAGCCGGCGGCGCGCCGGGTGTTTTGCAGCAGAGTTCCCCCAAGTCCTGCTGCCAACGCCCGGCGCCGCTCGTTTAACTGACTTTCAGGAAAACCGCTGCGGGTCCGCGGGCGCACCGCCGCCGCTCTCCCCAAGCCCGAGGCTGAACAGTTTCCCTTCCAGGAACCGGCGGTCCGCGACACTGCCGGCAAGCTCGAGGGCCCGCGTATACGCTGCGCCGGCCTCCGGAAGACGGTGCAGGCGCACCAGGAAGTCGGCGCGGACGGCGTGAAAGAGGTAGTAATCGCCCAGCCCCAGCCCCTCAAGCGCCGCCATTCCAGCACCAGGCCCGAGCAGCTCGGCCAGGGCGACGGCGCGGTTGAGCGCCACGACGGGCCCGGGCGCGACGGCCAGGAGTTGGTCATACAGCTGCACGATCTGCGCCCAGTCGGTGCCGCCGGCGGCCGCGGCATCGCTGTGGACGGCGTTGATCGCTGCCTGGAGCTGGTACGGGCCCGGCCGGTTGAGCCGCAGGCACCGGCGCACCAGGGCCCGCCCTTCGTCGGCCAGGGCACTGTCCCAGCATCCCCGGTCCTGTGCCGCCAGCAGCACGAGGCCGCCGTCCCGGGTGAACCGTGCGCCGCGGCGGGACGCTATGAGCAGCATTAGTGCCAGCAGGCCCGTGGCCTCCGGCTCGTCCGGCATCAGGGATGCCAGCAGCCGGCCAAGGCGGATGGCTTCCGTGCAGAGCTCCGCACCGGCCGGGCCGTCCGCGGGGCCCTTGTTGTAGCCTTCGTTGAAGATGAGGTAGACGACCGCCAGCACCGGTTCGAGCCGTTCGGGCAGTTCGGCGCCCTGCGGGACCCGGTACGGGATCTTCGCATCCCGGATCTTCGCCTTGGCCCGGACCAGCCGCTGCGCCATGGTTGTCTCCGGGATCAGGAAGGCCCGGGCGATTTCCGCCGTCGTCAATCCGCCCAGAAGCCGCAGCGTGAGGGCCACCTGGGCGGGTCGGGCCAAGGCGGGATGGCAACAGGCGAAGATCAGCCGCAAGGTGTCATCGTCCACGTCTTCGACTCCCGACTGTTCCGCCAGGAACTGCTCCTCTGCCGCCGGCGCGGGACCGCCCCCGGACCGCAGCGCCGCCAGCAGAGCCGCCTCGGCATGCTTGCCCCCGCCCGCGGCCTCCCGCCGCAGCCGGTCGATCGCCCGGTGCCGTGCGGTAGAAATAATCCAGCCGGCCGGGCTGGGCGGGATACCGTCCGAGGGCCAGTGCTGAACCGCCGCCGCAAACGCGTCCTGGACGGCGTCTTCGGCAATATCGATGCTCCCGAAGGCGCGCGCCAGGACGGCTACGGCGCGGCCATACTCGTGCCGGAACACCCCGGCAATGTCCGCCTCGGTGGCAGCAGCACCGGCACTGGGGTGGGAGCTGCCGCCGGCGCTGGAACTGCCGCCGCCACCATGGCCGCCCACTGCATCCTCCTCCGCCCGGCGCTTAATGCTGGAAGGGGCGCACTTCAACCGGAAGCGTGGTGACGCCGGCCAGCTTCCGCGCCCAGCCGAGGGCAGCATCCAGATCCTCGGCCTCGACGACGGTGAAGCCGCCAAGGTGCTCTTTGCCTTCGGTGAACGGCCCGTCGGTGATGAGAATCTCGCCGCCGCCGGGCCGCAGCACCGTGGCGGACTCTGCCGGGTGGAGGCCCGCGGCGAACACCCAGGCCCCGGCTGCCTGCATCTCCCGGTTCAGGTCGGCCAGATCGCGAATGATCGGTTCGAGGACCTCAGGGCCCGGGGCGGGGCCGTCCGGCTGGTAAATGCTGAGTAGGTACTGCGGCATTGCTGTGCCTCCTTATCGAATCCGCCGGCCGTGTGCCGGCGTCTCAGCAACTACACGAACGGGACCGCTGAAAATCGACACCGGATCGGTTCCGCGCCGGTGTCGGCAGGCTCAGGAGTCCTTTTCCGGCGACTGGAGCTCCGCCGGCGGCCCCTGGGCCACATGCGGCGCGGGATCAAGCGGTCCTTCAAACACCAGCTGGTCCAGGCGGCGGAGGATGAGTCCCTCACGCAGGGCCCACGGGCACGTCACCATGCTGTCGAACTCGAACATTTCCAGGGCGGCTTCGGCCACCAGGGCGCCGGCGAGGATCTGCGGCGCGCGGGCCTCGGAGACCCCGGGCAGGTGCAGCCTGTCCTCTATCTCCATAGCCGAGATCCGCTGCGCCCAGAGCCCCAGGTCCAGGGCCAGCAGCTCCCGCTTGACGTAAGGCCCGGCGGCGCTGGGGGCGGCGCCGGCAATCCTGGCCAGGGACCGGAACGTCTTGGACGTGCCCGCGACGAGGTTGGGCCGGCCCAGCTTCTCGAATTTGCGCACCGCGGGTTTGAGCGTGGAGCGGATGTAGCGGCGCAACTCCTTGATGCTCTTGGCCGAGGGCGGGTTTTCGGGCAGCCAGTCGCGCGTTAGGCGGCTGGCGCCAAGCGGGACGGACATCGCCAGCTCGGGCAGTTCGTCCTGTCCGAGGGCCATCTCAAAAGAGCCGCCGCCGATGTCCAAGTTGAGGATGGGCCCGGCGCCCCAGCCGTACCACCGCCGGACGGCGAAGAACGTCATGGACGCCTCTTCGCTGCCGCTGAGCTCCCGGAGCGTGACAGTGGTTTCATCCTTGACCCGGGTCAGGACGTCAGCGCCGTTGGTGGCCTCGCGGATGGCCGAGGTGCAGAACGCGAGGAGGTCGTCGGCTTTGTGCTTGGCCGCGAATTCCCGCGCTTCCAGGACGAACTCGACCAGTTCATGCTGCCCGGCGTCGTTGATGTTGCCGTCCGCATCGAGGAACTGAACGAGCGACAGCCGCCGCTTGTGCGAGGCGTACGGGACCGGGCGGGCGCCGGGGTGGGCGTCGACCAGCAGGAGGTGGACGGTGTTGGACCCGATGTCGAGGACGCCTAGACGCATGCTGCCATTATTGTCCTCACCGAAGCAGCTGGCCTAACTGCGACGGCGGTATTTGCCAAGAAGTCCGCCGACGTGGCTCAGGGCTGGTCGGCGTCGTGCCCCGGCTGGTCCGCGGCGCCGTCGACGGCACCGTCGGCAGGCTCGTCGGCGGGCTTGAAGTCCCGACGGATGTTCGCCACGCCTTCGGGATCGATTTCAAAGCCGTAGGCGGCTCCGGGGTTGATCACCATGCCGAGCTCGTCGCCGAGGTTGCCGATGATCACGGCGCCCTGCGTGCCCAACACGTTGGGTGCGGCCTCGAGATACTGCTCGGTGACACGGCTCGGATGCGAGAAGACGGCCAGGACCGGCTTGCCGGACGAATTCGCCAGGACCAGCGGCTCCACCTGGGAGTCGGGGCCCTCGAGGGAATCCGGGCTGACCACATAGACCTCGTTGTTGAGGAAGGCCAGGATCACGTCTACCGGGTTGGCGTCCGGCTGCTCCCCCCGGGCGAGCTGCTCCTCGAGTTCGTTCAGCGGCTGGTTGTCCAGGTGTGCGGGCTGTTCAGTCATGGTCCTACTCGATCACGTCCGCGGCCGGTCCGCAAACGCGAAATCGCCGGAAACGTGCGAAACCGCCGGACTTTACCGGCCGTTCCGCACGTCTCCGGCGACTTCCGCGCAGCCGCTCAGCCGCCAGGCCGCCCGCTGCCTACTTCTTGGCGGCAGCCTTACGGGCGGGCGCCTTGCGGGCCGTCGTCGTGCGCTTGACCGGGCCCTTGGCACGCTTCTCGGCGAGGAGTTCGACGGCCTGTTCCCGGGTCAGCTCCTCAACCGAGGTGCTGCGCGGCACGGTGATGTTGGTGACGCCGTCGGTGATGTAGGGGCCGAAGCGGCCCTCCTTCACCACGATGTTCTTCTCCGAGACCGGGTCCGGGCCGAATTCGGCCAGCGGAGGCACGGCGGCACGGGCGCCGCGCTGCTTAGGCTGCGAATAGATCTCCAGCGCCTGCTCGAGCGTGATGGTGAAGATCTCCTCCTCGGAGCCGATCGAGCGGGAGTCCGTGCCCTTCTTCAGGTACGGGCCGAACCGACCGTTCTGCACCGTGATCGGGTTGCCCTCGGCGTCCTGGCCGAGCACGCGGGGCAGGCTCATGAGCTGCAGGGCCTCGTCCAGGGTGATGGTGTCCACGCTCATTGACGCGAACAGGGATCCGGTGCGCGGCTTGGCCTTGACGGGCTTCTTCGGCGGCTTGGGTTTGCCGTTCTTGTAGTACTCGACAGGCTGGTTGGCGAGCTGTTCCTCGGTCATCTCCGGGATGATCTCGGTGACGTAGGCGCCGTAGCGCCCGTTCTTGGCCACGACCGTGTGCCCGGTGTGCGGGTCCGCGCCGAGCACTCGCTCTTCCGGGGCCGCGGTCTCCATGAGTTCAACGGCTTTGGCGGCCGTGAGCTCATCCGGGGCCAGGTCCTCCGGGACGTTGGCCCGGGCCGCTTCAACCACTTCGCCGGTCTCGGGATCCACCACCGCGGTGGAGCTTTCCAGGTACGGGCCGAACTTGCCGACCCGGAGGGTGATCGCGTCCGTGATGGGGATGGAGTTGATCTCGCGCGCATCGATTTCACCGAGGTTGTTCACGATGCTCAGCAGACCAGGCTCGGAGTCTTCGCCGAAGTAGAAGTGCTTGAGCCAGGCCGGTCCGGCCGCCTGGCCGTTGGCGATCTTGTCCAGATCGGCTTCCATGTCGGCCGTGAACTCGTAGTCCACGTAGTCATGGAAGTGCTGCTCGAGTAGCCGGATCACGGAGAACGCGATCCAGCTCGGGACCAGCGCCGAGCCCTGTTTCCGGACGTAGCCGCGGTCCTGGATGGTGGAGATGGTGGAGGCATAGGTCGACGGGCGGCCGATGCCCTTCTTTTCCAGCTCCGCGGTCAGCGAGGCTTCCGTGTAGCGCGGCGGCGGCGAGGTCTCGTGGCCGACGGCGATGATGTCCGAGGCCTGCAGCGCGTCGCCCTTGGCCACGTTGGGCAGCCGGCGTGCTTCCTCGGACTCGTCGTCGCGGCTTTCGTCCTTGCCCTCTTCGTAGGCGGCGAGGAAGCCGGGGAACGTGATGACGGTGCCCGATGCGGAGAATTCCGTGTCGCGGCCGGCGGCCGCGCCCCCCACCGTCACGGCGCCGAGGCGGATGGTGGCGGTGGAGCCCTTGGCGTCGGCCATCTGCGAGGCGACCGTACGCTTCCAGATCAGCTCGTAGAGCCGGAATTCGTCGCCGGAGAGCTGCTTGGCAACCTGCGCCGGGGTGCGGAAAGAGTCGCCGGCGGGACGGATGGCCTCGTGGGCCTCCTGGGCGTTGGCAGCCTTGCTGCTGTAGACCCGCGGGGACAGGGGCACGTATTCGGTGCCGTACAGCTCGGAGGCCTGACGCCGCGCGGCGGTGACGGCCTCGTCGCTCAGGGCGGACGAGTCCGTACGCATATAGGTGATGTAGCCGTTTTCGTAGAGCCGCTGGGCCACCTGCATGGTGCTCTTGGAGGAGAAGCGCAGCTTGCGGCCGGCCTCCTGCTGCAGCGTCGAGGTGGTGAACGGCGCCGCCGGGCGGCGGGTGTACGGCTTGGTGTCGACGGAGCGGACGCTGAACTCGGCGCTCTGCAGGCCGGCGGCCAGCGCCGTGGCGAGTTCCTCGTTGAGGTGCACGGCATTGCGGGAGGTCAGTTCGCCGTTGTCGTTGAAGTCGCGGCCGCTGGCCACCTTGGCGCCGTCCACGGCGGCGAGCTTCGCTTTGAAGGATCCCGAATCGGCGCCGAACTGGCCGGTGAGGTCCCAGTACGAGGCGGCCTTGAAGGCCATCCGCTCGCGTTCGCGGTCCACCACCATGCGGGTCACCACGGACTGCACGCGGCCGGCGGAGAGGCCGCGGGCCACCTTGCGCCAGAGCACCGGTGAGATCTCGTAGCCGTAGAGCCGGTCCAGGACGCGGCGGGTTTCCTGGGCGTCCACCAGGTCCTGGTCCACATCACGCAGGTTGTCCATGGCGCGGTGAATGGCTTCCTTGGTGATTTCGCCGAAGGTCATCCGGTAGACGGGAACCTTGGGCTTGAGCACTTCCAGCAGGTGCCACGCGATGGCCTCGCCCTCGCGGTCCCCATCGGTTGCGAGATAGAGGGCGTCAGCATCTTTGAGCTGGGCTTTGAGCTCGGCGACTTTTTTCTTCTTGTCCGAGGACACCACGTAATAGGGCTTGAAGTCGTTGTCAATGTCGACGGCGAACTTGCCCAGCGGGGTCTTCTTCAGTTCCGCGGGGAGCTCCGAGGGCTGCGGAAGGTCACGGATGTGACCGATGGAGGCCTCCACGATGAAGCCTTCGCCGAGGTACTTGGCGATGGTTTTGCTCTTGGCGGGAGACTCCACGATCACGAGTTTCTTGCCGGTTTTGGCCTTGCTTGGCACGGTGCTCCTACAGAAAAAGGTGGCTCGGGCAGATGCGCCCATACCCGCCTAGTTCACCATATTTTGCAGAATCCCGCGCATCCGGCCGGAAATGACGGCGCCGCAGAGGCCGGTTCCGGCCGCACCAAGGCCCGGCGTCCGGCGGTCCGCACGGCGGTTCCGGAACCTGCTGCCCGGGGCGCCGGACCGGGACCTAGGCCTTGGCGTCGGCGGGTTTCGGGGCGGCTGGTCCGCGATCGTCCGGAATCATCGACCACATGGTGGCCATGCGCTCGGCACCCTCGGGCACGTGGTCCGGATCCTCCAGCTCGTAATCCCGCAGGAGGTCGAAGACCCGACCCGTCAGCTCGGCCCGCTGGTCCGGTGTCAGGTACAGCAGGTTGCTGGCCAGCACCACGGAGGACGGCCCTTCGGTGGTGTCCCCGCCCTGGCGCCGTTCATTGCGGGTCTTGGCGTACGCAAGGACCCGCCGCCGGTAGGCCTCGAGCTCTAGGTCCAGGACGGCGAGTTCCGGGCTGGCCACTCCCCCAAGGGAGTGGATCGTGAAATCGGTGCCCGCAGCCTTCCAGCGCCGCTCCCGGGCATCCCCGGCCGTTGCCGCCGGCACCACGATGCCCCACTTCTGCAGCGCCCGCAGGTGGTAACTCATGGCGCTGGGAGTCAGGCCGGTCTGCGCCGCGAGTTCGGTGGCCGTCCGGCTCACCTGGGTGGAATACAGTTCGGAAATAACCTCAAGCCGGGCCGCGTGGGCCAGCGCCCGGATCGCCTTCGGGTCGGTGATCTCCACTTGCTTTTCCGGACGGTGCCGGCGCTTGGCGGCCGGTGGAGCCGTGGCCTCCGCGGGCGGGGTTTCTGCATTCACCCCTCCAGTGTATCCAGCCGTTCCAAACTATGAAAGAAATGCTTGACATTAGTTTCCGGACGAGGCTAGATTCCTATTTATGAAACATACCCTTCATAAAAGTTCTGCTTCGGCGACTGCGGCGCAGGCAGGGGCGCTGCCCCTGTGGCGCAACCGCGATTTCCTGATTGCCGGCACCGCCCGGTTCGTTGCGACGGCGGGGATGGGCGCCGTCGTCGTCAGCGTCATGCTGCACCTGCAGAACGCGGCCGCCGCCGGCGAAACGCCTGTTGCCGGGCCCTGGCTGGTGGCCGCCTACCTGCTGTGCTCAGCGCTGCCGCTGGTGCTGCTGGCCCCGTGGGCCGGCCGGCTGGCCGACACCATGGACTCCCGCACGCTGGCGACGGCGAGCTCCGCGGTCAGCGCCGCCGCCGTCGCCGGCATGGGGCTGGGCATGCAGTACCTGGAGAACTATCTGCCCGTGCTCTTCGCCATGACGTTCCTGCTTGACGCGGCGCAGGCCGTGGCCAGCCCCACCTGGCAGGCCCTGCTGCCGCGGATCGTCGGCGAGGACCGCACGCCCCGGGCCATGGGGACCATGCAGGCGACCATCATGATTGCGGGCATGGCAGGGCCCGCCGCGGGCGGTCTGCTCAGCGGCTGGGGCGGAACCGGGCTGGTGTTCGCCGTGGCCAGCGGCTGCTACGTCGCCATGTCGCTGGGCGCCCTGCTGATCCGCACCCGCCGGGGCACGGCCTCCGAACGGGCGGGCCAGGCGAAGCCGGCACTGCTGGACGGGCTGCGCCTGATCCGCCGGGACGGCCTGGTCTGGGCCCTGGTTCTGGGGGCGATGTTCTTCATCATTGTCGGCGAGGCAACCAACGTGCTCGAGGTGTTCCTGGCCCGCAACGAACTTGGCGCCACCGAGACGCAGTACGGCCTCCTGTCCGCAGCCTTCGGCCTCGGCATGGCGGCGGGCGCCGCGATGGCCGGGAGGATCAGGACGCCCCGGGTCAGGCTGCGGGTGCTGCTGGCCGCCATGACCGGCGCCTCGGGGTTCCTGGTCCTGACGGGGATGGTCCCCAGCGTGGAGCTGCTCTTTGCGGCCTACACCGGGACGGGAGCGGCCTGCGGCGTCCTGAATGCCTGTTTTGGCGCCATCGCGATCCTGCGGATTCCGGAAAGCGGGCGCGGCCAGGCGATGGCGATCGTCGGCGGGATGACGCGTGCTGTCTCCATTGGCGCGCTGGCGCTGGGCGGGCTCCTGGGCGCCGTGGTGCCGGTACGAGTCAGCTTCGTGTTCACCGGGGCGGCCGGGGCCCTGGTAGCCCTCGCCCTGACCGCGTACGTCCTGCCGCGGTTCGGCCGGGAGGACTCCGGCGTTCCGGCGGAAGGGGCAGCGCTGCCGGTCGCGGCAGCTGCCGCGGGTGTCCTCGCAACGGCTGGACCGGTGGTCTCAGGCGGGCAGCAGGAAGCCGTCGCGCACCAGGTTGCCCACCTCCTCGAGCAGACCGGCGCGGAACGCCGCAGCCTCGAACCCCTCGTAGCCGCCCAGCAGCGCCTCGAGGGCGCCAATGATCTGCCCGACGGAGAGGTCGCCGTCGCACGCTGAGACGAAGCCGGCCAGCTCGGTGCTCAGCAAGTTGGTGCGCCGCAGCCCGGCGCCCTGCCGCAGCAGGATGACGCCGGGGTGTTCGGCGCCCGGGCGCTGGTGCCGCTCTTCCGTAACGTCGTCCGCGACCAGCAGGTGGGCGCCGGCCAGATCATGGGCGGCCAGCCAGTCGGCGCGCTTGACGGCGGCGCCCAAGTGCGGCCCCACCGGCTGCTCGATCGGGTAGGTGATCTCCTCGAAACGGGACAGCACCCGCCCGGCGCCGTCGGCGGGGCGCCGCAGCCAGATCATGCCAAAGCCGATCGCCGTCACGTTGCGCGAGGCGAAGTCATCGAGGTAGGCCGCGTACGAGTCCTGGTAGAGCGAGCGGTCGCGGTTTTCCGAGGCGTCCTGCAGCCAGGTCTCGGCGTACTGGTCCGGGCCGACCTGCTCGCGCTGGATGAACCAGGCGTCGGCGGCCGGGCTGGTCCAGCTCTGGGGCCGTTCGGCCCAGCCGGCGCCGGCCGGGATCTCCCAGTTGCCCAGGAGCTGGGCCGTTCCGCCCGGGGCAAGGACCGAGGGGAGCGCGCGGACCAGCGACGAAACGATCTCGTCCCCCGGCAGGCCGCCGTCGCGGTACGTGAACTGGTCCGTGGCAGTCTCGCCGGGGCTGCGGGGCGTAATGACGAACGGCGGGTTGGACACCACCAGCTCAAACTCCTCTCCGGTGACCGGTTCCAGGAGGGATCCAAGCCTCAGGCTCACGCGGGCGTCAAGGTCGGCCGGGTCCAGGTGCAGCTCGGCGGCATTGAGCATCAGGTTGAACCGGGTGAACGCCAGTGCGCGCTCGGAAATGTCCGTGGCGGTCACGTGTTCCGCGTGATGGAGCAGATGGAAGGTCTGGATGCCGCAGCCCGTGCCGAGGTCCAGGGCCTTGGCGACATGCCGGCGGGCCGTGACCTGAACCAGGGTGGTGGAGGCCTGCCCGATCCCCAGAACGTGATCGTGGCGCAGCACCCCCGCGCGCTGGTGGGCCGCGAGGTCGCTGGCCACCCAGAGGTCCGCCCCGCCCTCGGCGGCCCCGTCTTCCCCGATCGTCGGATCCCAGCCGTATGGCCGGAGGTCCACTTTCGCCTGGACCAGGTCCTCGCTGACGGGCTCCACCAGACCGAGTTTCATCAGCCCGGCCGTGCGGACGCCGGGGAGGGCGGCGTCGAGGGTCCCGGCGCGCTGCGGCTCGGCCAGGAGCCAGAGACGCACGACGGCGGCGAGCGCAGCCGTCTCCGGCTCACCGGCGGCGCGGCCCGTGACGATCAGCGCGGGGATGAGCTGGTCCCGGCCGAGCGCTGCATGCGCGGCGTCGCCCAGCAGCTCCGCGACCCCGTCCACGGTGTAGCCCACGGCGCGCAGGTCGGCGGCCAGGGCTACGAGGAGGGCCGGAAGATCACTCCGTGGCGCCTCCGGCGTGCTGCCGGCCGTGAACGGCGTTGAGGGAACGGGTGTGGTGGGGACCGGCGTGGAGTCGACCGGCGTCGAGGGGCCTTGCGCTGAGGAAGTCACCGGACAAGTTTAGTCCCGGGGCTTTGGCCCCGGGACTCCCGCCGCTGGGCCGGGCGGGTCCGGCTAGAGGTTGGCCTCCGCATAGATCCGCAGGGCGTCCCGGACGAAGGCCGCGCCGTCGGCGCCGCCGTAATTCGCGGCGAACCGGGGATCGGCCACATACATCTCGCCGAGTCCGGTGACGTACGCCTTGATGTCCGGCGCGGCGCCTGTGGTGCGGCCCGCGTCTTTGGCACTGCCCGCGCCCGGGGATGCCGCCGGAGTGCCCGGGATGCCCCGGAGCCAGTCGACGTGGCGCCGAGCCAGGCCCTGCGCCAGCGCGCCGTCCGCCGGGACGCCCGACTCCGCCGCGGCTGTCCAGTCGGCGCCGAGCTGCCGGGACTGTTCCGCCCAGGCAGCTTTCTCCGCGGCCCCCATGCCGCGCCACCACGTGTCCGACGTCGCATAAGCATCCTTGCCCCACCGCTGTTCGACTTCCTCCCGATACTGGGTGTGGTCGAAGCCATCGAACATCTTCTCGGCCATGATCTTTCCTCCCGCTTCCAGTGCCTCAATGGTGTGACGGACCGAGGCGATCTGCCGTCCCAGCCTGTCCTGTTCCTGCTGCAGCCATTCCAGATGACTGCCCAGAGCCTGCCCGGCGTGCGCCTCGTTGCGGAGCACCCCGGCGATCGCCGGCAGCCCGAGCCCCAAGTGGCGCAGAA
This sequence comes from Arthrobacter sp. YAF34, assembly GCF_052113245.1. Lineage (NCBI taxonomy): Bacteria > Bacillati > Actinomycetota > Actinomycetes > Micrococcales > Micrococcaceae > Arthrobacter > Arthrobacter sp. YAF34. The sequence goes on along the minus strand of NZ_JBFRCV010000007.1, from coordinate 162,647 downwards.
GCAGGATCCGCTGCAGGCGGACCAGCGACTCCTCGTCGTAGTACCGGTAGCCGTTGCTGCCGGTACGGCTCGGGGCGAGCAGGCCGATGTGGTCATAATGGCGCAAGGTCCGGCCGGTGGTGCCCGTCATTTTTGCGATCTGTTGAACTGACCAGTCCATGTCCGTCTTCCCTCCGCCTGGTTGCCTAGTGTGCCGTGGTGCGCCGTGGCGCGGCGTCCCGCCGGCTTGGCTTCCTGCCGGTCCTGCTCGCCGAAACCTCCGGGCTTCCCGGTGCTGGCACCCTGTTCCTTCGACCCTAAACTTTGACGTCGCGTCAAAGTCAACCGCCATGCCCGGCATCGAAGGGAGTCCGAGGGAGACGGCGCCCGGGCAGACGGTGCGGGCGGAGGTGAAGCTGCAAGACGGTAAGTTGGAGGCATGGTTTTCCCTTCCTCCCAAGCCCCGGCCGCCCGGCTGGTTCGGCGGACGCTGACGGGTGCGGCTGCCGCCGCCGTCGTGCTGGCCGCAGTTGCATGTTCCCCGGCCGGTTCAATCGAGAACGCCGATGTCCCGGCGTGGAAGGCCACGGCCCTGCCCTCTGCCCCCGGAACTGTGCTGGAGGATGCGGGCAAAATCCTGAACCGGGATCCGGTCGTCCGGACCGCTTCCAGCGTGCCCGCCGGCACCTATACCTTGACCATGACCTGCGACGGCGGCGGGAAGGCGTTCATCGCCGTCAGCCTGGACGGACGCCAGTTGGCCGAAGCCGGAGCCGCCTGCAACGGAAGCCGCGAAACAACACGGCTCAAGGTGCCCGCCGCGGGCGACGTCACGCTCAGCACGTCAAGTGTGGATGCCCCGCTCCTCTACGCCTATCACCTGGCCGCGGCCGGCTAGCCCACCGCCCGCAGCCGCATCCTCATCGTCCGGCGCAGCACCTCCCGAAGGCCCCGATCAGCGCCTCCGGAGGGCCTCTCCGGCTGCGGACCATTGACCTCTGGCGCTTGATCCCGGGCGGTCCTAATCTCAGGGTATGCCAACTGTGCCGCCCCGCAGGGTGCCGCGACGGCGTATTCCGGCGGCCGCCGTGGTGCTCTCAATTGCGGTGTGTCTCGGGGCGGCCCTTCCCGGTTGTGCGTATGAATACAGTGCCGATCATTGGGACGACGAATCGCCCTCGATTGCGGCTTCGCCGCCGCCGGATGCTGCCCTGCCGCAGGATCCCCATCTCAACGAGCCGGTGACGGGCGACGAGCTGAACGACTGGGTTGACCGCGTGCTGCCCGACGCCGAGGGCCACGTGTTTCAGACCAGCTACGGCTCAGTCAAAGCCGGCGCGGTTCACACGGAGACGACCACGCCGCTTCCCGGCGGCACCTATTCCCTGACGTTGGCGTGCAGGAGCACGGGCCGGGTCTCCTTCACGGTCCGCAGTGGGCAGGAATCGCTGGTGGACCTGAGTTTGCGCTGCGGGACGTCACGGGTCAACGTCGTCTCCCTGGCCAAAGACGCCATTCTCACGATCCAGGTGACCGGACGGGCGGCAGCCAACTTCGCCTACCGGGTGAGGCGGATCTAAGACAGTGGATCTAAGACAGTCCGCGGCGCCGGGCATCGCCCGGGGAATCGCAGGTCCAGGGCTTCCTGCCCGGCGGCTGAGTCCATTTAGCCCCGCATTGCCGGCGCTGGTCAGGCGGCGCAGCCCTCGGGGCATCGCAGGGTTTCAGGGCTCGCGGCGCACTCGGCACAGTAGAGCGTGAGCGTTCGGCAGCTCGGGTTGGAGCAGTTTTCGAACTTGCTCGTGGGCGCCGAGCACCGGACACATGCACCGATGGTCTTGGCGTCCTCGCTGAATTCGAGGTGCATGCGCTTGTCGAACACGTACAGGGATCCCTCCCACAGCCCCTGGTCCTTGAAGGCCTCGCCGTACCGGACGATGCCGCCGTCGAGCTGGTACACCTCTTTGAACCCGCGGTTCACCATCAGGCTGGAAAGGACCTCGCAACGGATGCCGCCGGTGCAGTAGGTGACCACCGGCTTGTCCTTGAGGGCATCGTATTTGCCCGAGTCGAGTTCCTTGATGAAGTCATGGGTGGTGGCGACGTCGGGGACCACCGCGTCCTTGAACTTGCCGATCTGGGCCTCGAAGCCGTTGCGTCCGTCGAAGAATACAACCTCGTCGCCCTGCCGTTTCTTGGCCTCAACGAGTTCGTGCAGTTCCTGGGGTTTGAGATGCGTGCCGCCGCCCACCACGCCGTTGGCGTCTACCTTGAGTTCGCCCGGTGCGCCGAAGGACACGATCTCGTCCCGCACCTTGACGCTGAGCCGCGGGAAGTCCGCCGCGCCGCCGTCGGACCACTTCACGTCGATGCCGTGAAACCCCCGGTACTCGCGCGTGGTCTTGACGTATTGCTTCAGGGCGTTCAGTTCTCCGCCGACCGTGGCGTTGATGCCGTCCTTGGAGATGATGATGCGGCCGGTCAAGCCGAGTTTTTCGCCCAGGGCGCGCTGCCAGAGCCGGACGGCGTCCGGGTCTGCGAGGGGGGTAAATCCGTAAAAGAGGACAATCCTGTTTAAAGCCACGCATTTAAGGGTACTGGGTGCGCCGGACAGCCGTGCGACAGTCACAATTGGATAAGCAAGTGGTGTTCCCGAACCCGGCCCCTGTTGCTCGTGGCACCGCTGGAATACGCTCATCACATGAGTCTTGACGCCATGGTTGAAGACACCACACACCTGCTGGAAATCTGGGTGGCCGGTTGGGCAGGTTGTCGCGGATATGAGACGCGCAGGGAGGGACGGTTCCCGGCGGCTTTTCGCGCGGACACCACCCACCAATGGGAATACTTCGCCTTCGACCCCACCGATTCGGAATTCGCGGATCTGGCGGCCAAGACTGCTGAGGTGCCGGCAAGAGTCCTCACGATCCTCACCAACGATGTGGCAAGATACACGTTCCTGAGCCAGGCCAATGGCCTCCATGTCACCTCGGCTTCCCAGACCATGATGATCGTGGACATGGAGACCCAGGACGCGGAGGACCCCTGGCTTTCCGACGACGACCTCAAGCTGGAGACGTCCCGGGCGGGAGGCGTCCACCATGCCGTGGTCCGCGCAGACGACGAGATCGCCGCAAGCGGTCGCGTCTTCGTGGTGGGACACACCGCTATCTTCGACAAAATCGTGACGGCGGAGGCGTACCAGCGGCGGGGATTGGGCAGCTTCATCATGAAATCCCTCGCGGCGCAGGCGTTCGAACACGACGTCGATTCCGGGCTGCTGCTCGCATCACTGGATGGCCAAAAGCTCTATTCGCACCTTGGCTGGCGCATGGTCTGCAATGTCCTGATGCTGTCCACGTCGGACGAAGGAACAGATCTGTCCGTGGGCTGACGGATTCCGCCACCCGGCCGATTTGAGGCCGGATGAAAGAATGTGTGAGTGAACCCGCATGAGTCCCTGATTCCGCTGCTGGGCCGAGGTCCGGACCCGGAACAGCTGCGTCATGTGCGAACGATCCCCGCCCGCCAGGCCGTCATTGCGCCGTGGCCGGACTGGTCCCACCCGGATCTTGTGGCGGCCTACGGTTCCCTGGGCATCCACGAGCCCTACCGGCACCAGGTCCAGGCCGCCGAGCTGGCCCACGCCGGCGAGCACGTGGTCATTGCCACGGGCACGGCGTCCGGCAAGTCCCTCGCGTATCAGCTGCCCGCCCTGGACGCGATCCACCGCTCCGAGCTCAGAGTCCTGGCCGATCCCGGGAAAATCCACGACGACGGCGCCGTGACCCTCTACCTCTCCCCCACCAAGGCCCTGGCTGCCGACCAGCTGGCTGCCATCCGGGCGCTGAAGCTGCCCACAGTCCGGGCCGAAACCTACGACGGCGACACCGACCCCGCCTCCCGGCGCTGGATCCGGGACCACGCGAACTTCATCCTCGCCAACCCCGACATGCTGCATTTCGGCATCCTCCCGAACCACGCCTGGTGGGCCAGGTTCTTCCGGCGCCTCCGCTACGTGATCGTGGACGAGGCCCACAGCTACCGAGGCGTCTTCGGTTCCCATGTGGCGAACCTGATGCGCCGGCTGCGTCGGATCTGTGCCTACTACAGCCCGGGCGGATCTCATCCCGGGCCGGTATTCATCGCGGCGTCCGCCACGGCGTCCGAGCCCGGGACGTCCTTCGGCAGGCTGATCGGCGCACCGGTCCGCGCCGTTTCCGAGGACAGCTCGCCCCATGGATCCACCACTGTGGCGTTTTGGGAACCGGCACTGACGGAACTCCAGGGCGAAAACGGTGCCAAGGAGCGCCGGACCGCCGTCGCCGAGACCGCCGATCTGCTGGCCAACCTGGTGGCCTCCCGCACCCGCACCATCGCCTTTATCAAATCCAGGCGCGGGGCCGAGACGATTTCCTCCATCGCCAAGCGCCTCCTCGATGAGGTGGACCCGAGCCTGCCGCAGCGGGTGGCCGCCTACCGCTCGGGCTACCTGCCGGAGGAGCGCCGGGCCCTGGAAAAGGCGCTGCGCTCGGGAGAGCTGTTGGGTGTCTCGAGCACGTCCGCGCTGGAGCTGGGCATCGACATTTCCGGTCTCGACGCCGTGCTGGTCGCCGGCTGGCCCGGCACCCGCGCGTCGCTGTTCCAACAGATCGGCCGGGCAGGCCGCGCGGGCCAGGACGCCATAGCGGCCTTCGTCGCCAGCGACGACCCGCTGGACACCTACCTGGTCAACCACCCCGAGGCGATTTTCGACGTCTCGGTGGAGGCCACGGTCTTCGATCCCTCCAATCCCTATGTCCTCGGCCCGCATCTTTGCGCCGCCGCCGCGGAACTTCCGCTGGGCTTCGCCGAACTGGAACTCTTCGGAGCCACGGCCGAAAAGCTGCTGGACCGGCTGGTTGCGCAGGGCTACCTGCGCAAACGCCCGGCCGGGTGGTTTTGGACCCACCCGCAAAGTGCCGCCGCCATGGTAAACCTGCGGGCGGACGGCGGGGGTCCGGTGAGCATCGTCGACGCCGACACCGGCTCCTTGCTCGGCACCATGGACTCTCCCCAAACCCACTATCAGGCCCACACCGGCGCGGTCTATGTCCATCAGGGCGACAGCTACGTGGTGGAGGACCTCAATGAGGACGACCACTGCGTGGTGGTGCGCCGGGCGAACCCCGACTACTACACCACCGCCCGGGACGTCACCCAGATCGAGGTCCTCGAAACGGAGCGCACCACCCAGTGGGGCGACGTGGCCGTGCACTTCGGCGATGTGAAAGTCACCACCCAGGTGGTTTCCTTCCAGCGCAAGGCGTTGATTTCGAACGAGATTCTCGGCGAAGAACCCCTGGAATTGGGCGCCCGGGACCTGTTCACCAAGGCGGTCTGGTTTGTCATGGACAACCGCTCCCTGACCGGAGCGGGACTGATCGAAGCCCAGTTCCCCGGTGCGCTGCATGCCGCCGAGCACGCGGCCATCGGCCTCCTGCCGCTCGTGGCTTCCAGCGACCGCTGGGACATCGGCGGGGTCTCCACGGCCATTCACGCCGATACCGGGGTGCCCACGATCTTCGTCTACGACGGCCATCCTGGCGGGGCCGGCTTCGCCGAACGCGGCTACGACAAGGCCCGGCTGTGGCTGACCGCAACGCGGGACGCCATCAAGGCCTGCGAATGCGAGTCCGGCTGCCCGTCCTGTGTCCAGTCACCCAAGTGCGGCAACAAGAACAACCCGCTGGACAAGGACGCTGCGGTCACCCTGATCGACGTGCTGCTCAACGACGCCGGCGATCTGATGAACCCCGGCCACGCGGACACGGCGGCGGCCGCGACCGGGGCTTCGGGAGAGAATCCCGCCCAAGCGCTCCGGGCCTGAGGCCAACCCCCGGGGGCGGCCCGCCGGCCGTCACGGCGAGGGCCCGCTCCCGGGCGCCGGAGGCGGTCCCGCTCTGGCCAGCCCTGTGGCCGCCCCGAGCCATGGCCCCGCACTGAGCTGGGTGCGGACCTGAACTGTCGCGTCAGGGGCCTCAGAACAGGCGAGCACTGTGGCGTTGTTCTGCAACGCGACCTGGCGGGCCACGGCGCAGGGATCGCCGGACGTGATTCCGCGGGCGGCGTCCGCGGCGGCCAGCGCCGCGAGGTCGGCAGCCGCCGCCGCCCGGGACGCCGCGGCAGCCGACTGGGCCAGCAGCACCAGCAAGACCGCGGCCGTGATAACGACAAACCCGAGTCCCAGCGCCAGCACCGTGCCGGAGCCCCGCTCCCGCGGCCGGCGCTGACGCGGGTCACGGGGAGGGTGCGGATTCGGCGGCGACCACCTGCGGTCGCGGGCCCCCATCGGCCTCATGTGAAGCTCCGACGGGAGCCGGACGGGTCATCCAGCCGGGGCCATTGTGCCGCCACCGGGGCCTCCGACCGGGCCCAGGCGCTGGCGCTGACGGTCCACGGGATGAGCGCCCCGACAGCCCCCGGGACACGGAGGGAAACCGTGACTCTGAGCCAGTCGCCGTCGAGCGTCACCTCCGACCCGGCCGTTTCGCCGGCGAGCCGGCGGACGATGCTCCCGACTTCGCCGGCCGCAGCGCCCCTCGCCAGCGCCCGGGCGCCGCCCCGGGCTGCTTCTTCGACGCGGAGTTGCGTCACGCCCGCCGCCGACCCTGCGAGCAGAAGAGCGAGCAATAGGACGACGGAGGGCAGCGCCACGGCAAACTCGGCAGTCACGGCGCCGCGGCATCCCGGGTTGGGTGCCGGAGCGCGTCGGGGGCCACCCCCGCTGTGCCGGTCGCGTTTCATGGCAAGGTAAGCGCCGTCCTGATGAGGTTCAGGAGGAACCCGCGGACCTCATCGCTGCGCATGATGAACACGAGGAGTCCGGCGAACCCCACAGCGGCGAGGGTGGCGATGGCGTATTCCGCGGTCGCCATTCCCGCCTGCGCCGAGGGCGGCCTCCTGTGCCCGAAAGGCTGAATGGGAACAACTGAGCTGGCACCGGGGTAGATTTCGTACACCTCGGCAACGCCGTCCTCCCCCGCATCTATGCGATTCGCAGCGGGGGTGTCTTGGTTGATTGACATCTGCTTTCCTTCCACGGGATACCGGCAGGATCGCCGGCTGATTCGACTCTCCCGGCTCCGGCGCTGCGTGGTAAGCCCCGATGTCCGCCAAGTGGAAAACCCGGCCGGGACCGGCGCCATGGCGTGCTGTGGGGGAGAAGTCACGGGCCGCCTCAGGCCGGGAGCAGTCCCAGGAGCACGGGCACGACGCCGAGGCACACAAACGCCGGCAGCGAGCACAGGCCCAGCGGCACGACGAGTTTCACGCCGAGCGCCGCCGCACGCTGCTCGGCCGCCCTGTTCCGTCCGCGGCGAAGTCGGGCCGCCTGGGCATAGAGGAGGGCAGCGGACGGGGCGCCCGTGAGCGCAGCAAAGGCAAGAGCGTCGCGGAGGGCAAGCAGTTGCGGCGAGAGGGCACCGGAACTGCGCCATGCCGTCTCCCAGTCCGCTCCGACGGCGAGTGCTGAGACAACCGGCCGAAGCTGCCGTTCGAGGTCCGGCGGCACCAGTGCGGCGACGAGTTCCAGGGAACGGCCCAGCCCGGCCCCGGCATCCAGCATGGCGCCGATCAGTTCCAGCATCATGGCGGCGTCCCGCAACCCGGGGAAACCGGCAGGTCCCCGCCCGCTGCCGGCGTGAACCGTCCGACGGCCGCCGGTCCCGCCGGCCGGGGCCGGAAACTGGCGCCGGAGCCGGCGGCGGACGCGGCCCGGGCGTGCCAGGACCACAGCGGCTGCACCAGCCAGGCTCGCTGCCACGACGGCTCCGGCGACTTCGGGCCTCACGGCGGCCGCAGAGTCATGCGTGGGCTCCCGCCGCGGCCCGGACGAGCCCCGAGGACCACAACCGGCCCGCGGCGGTCAGGACCGCACCCGCGGCCAACGCCGCGAGGCCCCACGGGTTCCCCAGGAACGTCGCCACCGGGTCCACGCCGAGCAGCACGCCGAGGCCCAAGCCCGACAGCGGCAGCCAGCTCAGCAGGCGCACCGTTGCCCGGGGCCCTGCCAAGGCCGTCCGCCGGGCGGCTTCGGCGTCGTCCTCCGTCTCCAGGTTCGCGGCAAAGCGCGCCAGCACGTCGGCGAGCGGGCAGCCGCTGGCTTCCGCTGCGTCAAAGCATGCGGCGAGTTCGCCCCACACCCGCCCGTCGTGTCCGGCCCGGACACGCCTCGGCGGCTTGGCGACGGCGCCGCCAGTCCCCTCGCTGGCCGGTTCCCCGGAGATCTCATGGCGGATCGCCCCGGCCACGGAGGAGCCGCGCAGCGCGGCCGCGCGTGCTGCTGCGAGGATCCTGAGCGAGTCCGGGTTGAGCACGGGTCCGGACGCTGCACGGGTCCCGTCGCGCCCATTTCCGTCGCCCGCGCGGGTGGCCTCGGGCCCGTCCCGCTGGGCCTCCCCGCCGTATAAGACCCACATTTCGTCCCACAGCCGGGCCGGGATGCGCCCTCCCTTCAGCAACGCGGCCAATTGCTGAACCACAACGGTCATCGGGACAGCCTCAGAGGGTCCCCCGCCAAACCACCGTCCCGGGCCCGGCATGGTTCCCCGGACGGGCCCGCGGACGGGCCACCGGAGGGAACCCCCGGTCCGGGATCGCGGATGATCGCCGGCCGCGGAGCCCCGCATGCCCGCGCCTGACAATGCCCTGCGGGCACGCCGGGCTGCCGCGCCCGGAGCCGGCAGCGCCAGCCACGAGGCCGCACCCAGAACGACGATCAGGAGGACTGCCATCACAGGTTCCATGACTGCGGCGATTCACCGCCGATACCTAGTAGGCGCCCGGCGCGCTCCGCCACCTGAACCACTGAGGTGGCTGCCCCGGCCATTCCGGGATCCAGTCCAAGCCGGTCCGCCAGTTGCCGCCAGGCCGGCCCGAAGCGGACCTGGCCGCTCAACACCTCCAGTGCGGCAGTGACAACCAGCCCCTGCTCCTGTGCGTCCAGGATTCCAATGCTCGCGACCTGGCGCCCGGTCCCTGTCCGTTCGACATGAACTACGGCATCGATGGCACTCGCCACCTGCAGGCGCACAGCATCCGGGCCCATGCCGGCGAGCGCACCCAGGGCCGCCAGCCGGGCCGGCACAGCCTCCGCCGCATTCGCGTGGATGGTCCCGCCGCCTCCGGCGTGTCCGGTATTCATGGCTGACAGCAGTTCCCGGACCTCCGCGCCGCGGCATTCGCCGACCACCAGCCGGTCTGGCCGCATCCGGAGTGCCTGCCGGACCAGTTCGCCCAGGTCCACGGCGCCGCCGCCCTCCAGATTTCCGTGCCGTGACTCGAGCGAGACGACGTGCGGATGGACGGGATTCAGTTCCGCGGCATCCTCAATCAGGACGAGCCGCTCCCGGGGAGGGCACAACCCCAGCAACGTGGCCAGCAATGTGGTCTTCCCCGAGCCTGTGGCCCCGCTGATGAGGAAGCTCAGCCGACCCGCCACCATACGTTCGAGTACAGACTGGACCAGGGCCCCGCACGTTCCGGTTCCGAACATGCCGTCGCGCCTCAGCTCGGACATGGAGAAGACCGTGGCGCGGCGGATTCGAACGCTCAAGAGGGTCCCGGTCGTGGAAATCGGCGGCAGGACCGCGTGCACCCGGTAACCGCCGTCCAGCCTGACGTCGACGCACGGCGAACCGTCGTCCAGGCGGCGGCCGCCGGCCGCCACGAGCCTCGCGGCCAGGGCCCGGATCTGCGGCTCCCCGGAAAAGACCACCGGTGCCCTCTCCAGTCCGTCGCCGCGGTCCAGCCAGACCGAGTCCGGGCCGTTGACGAAAATGTCCGTCACGGCGGCGTCGAGGGTGAGCGGCTGCAGGGGCCCCAGTCCGTTCAGTTCGGCGCTGATGCTTTCCACCGCGGCCAGGGCCCCCGCCGTGCCGAGCAGCCGCCCGCTCGCCTGGACCGCCGCCGCGACCCGCGACGGTGTGACCGGCGCGGCATCGGTCATGACGGACTTCCGCACGGACTCCAGCAGCGTTTCGTCGAAAAATCCCGGCGTCCTGCCCCGCCCCGGTGCACGCCGTGAGGGCCGGTCCGGTTCGCCGAGGCCCCCAGCCGCATGGGCGCTCATGGGAGGTCACCCCAGTCCAGATCAAGGAGCCCGGCGACGCACCGGCGGACTCCGCGCTGCCGGCCGGCCTCTAGAAGACGGCCGAGCTCCGTCGCCGCGGCCAGACCCTTGATTTCCGGCAGGATCCCGTGCAGGGGAAGCCCCACGGATTCAGCGATCAGGGGCGCATCCAAGGCGGCGCCCGGACTCGCGCGGACCACCAGCGCCGTATCCACCGGAGGAAGCTCCTGCAGTAGCCGCGCCGTGGCGACGGCCGCCCGGAGCCGGGCCGGCGCCACGATCACGATCCGGTCGCATTCCCAGGCAAAGGACCGCAACGCCTCCCTTCCCCGGCCGATGTCCAGCACAACCAGTTCGCAGCCACGCCGGGCGGCATCGAGAACCCCGGCCACGGTGGTCGCGTCCACACCGGCTGCACCGTCCCGGGTTCCCTGCCACGACAGGAAGGAGAACCCGCCCGCCGTCGGCAGGGCGTCATCCAACTCGGCAGGATCGATGCTGCCGCTCGCCCCGGCAAGATCCGGCCAGCGGAGCCCGGGCGCGTCCTCGGCCGCCAATGCCAGTTCCAGCCCGCCGCCCCAAGGGTCGCCGTCGACCAGGAGCACCCGGACCCCGAGTCCGGCGGCGGCCTGCGCGATCCAGACGGCGGCCGTCGTGGCCCCGGCACCACCGCAGCCGCCTGTAACCCCGACGACGAGTCCGCCGGCTTCCGGCGCGCGGGACCGGCTGAGGTAGTCCGCCAGCCAGGCGGCGGCGTCCGGCAGCACCGCGACGCGTTCTGCCCCGATGGCGGCGGCCAGCTGCCACAAGCCGTCCCCCTCACCCTTGAGGCCGACCAGCACCGCAGGTGCCCTCCTCCGCAGCGGCAACTCACGGATGTCGCTGCCAACCAGCACGGCAGCCGCGGCGTCCCAGAAGGGCCCGGCATCGGCCACGTCCTGCACGGTCCGCAGTTGGCCCCCGGCGGCGGCGACGATGCGCTCCACCTCATTGCGCAGCACATCGACCCCGGTGACGAGCAAAGTTTGCGCGGACTCTTCGGGGATCCAGGGTCCCGGCCCCGCGGGCGGCGGGACTGGACCTGGCTGCTGGTGCCTCTTCATGCTGCCACTGTGCCCGCCCCGGAAGCGCTGCGGAACCGCCGACGTCGGCTATGTGGACAAGTTATGGGAACAAGACGATCGGGTTTCCGACGGCCGGCGCCGGCAAAGGCGCGCGGACCATTCCCCGGAGCAGGGCAGAATTGACCCTATGTACCTGCTGCTCGCCGCCCACGCCGACGGTGCGGCCCTCCAGGAAGTCACGGCGGAAGGCGTCCCGGAACCGTCCAATCCGGAACCCCGCGTTGTCAGCGCCGGCGACTTGGCCGGCGTCGTGCGCGGGCTGGAGGAGCGGCACCCGCGCTGGATCTGGCACCGTACCCAGGACTGGTACCCCCGGCTGTTGCGCGCCGGGGTGGAGCTCGAGCGCTGCTACGACCTCACGCTGTGCGGCATGATCCTGGCCCACTCGGAAGCCACCGCCCACACCGGCTATGCGCAGGCGGCGGAGAAGCTGACGCAGGATGACGAGCTGAACCAGCCGCCGCGGGCCCTGCAGCCCCCTCCCCCGCCGCCGGACCAGGGGGCGCTCTTCGATGCCCCGGCCCCCGGCCAGCGTCCCGGCCAATCCCTTGAGGCCCTTCGCGCCGAGTATGCTGCCCAGCAGGAGGCGCTTCGCCAGGCGGGGACGGACCCCGGCACGGCCAGCGCCGCTGACGCCACCCGACGGCAACGGCTTCAGCTGCTGCTCGCGGCGGAATCCGCGGGCGCCATGATCGCTGCCGAAATGCAACACACCGGTGTCCCGTGGCGTGAGGACCTGCATGAGCAGATCCTCGCCGACCAGCTGGGGCCCCGACCGGCCCCGGGCCAGCGGCCGGCCAAACTCGAATCGCTCACAGCCGAGCTCAGGCAGCTGCTGCGTTCACCCGCGCTGAACCCCGACTCGCCGCAGGATCTCATGCGCGCCCTGCACCGCAACGGCATCGAGGTGAAGACCACCCGCCAATGGGAGCTGAAGGAATCCAGCCACCCCGCGATCGTGCCGCTGCTGGCTTACAAGAAGCTGGCCCGTCTTCACGCGGCCAACGGCTGGACGTGGCTGGACACGTGGGTGAAGGACGGCAGGTTCCAGCCCGAGTACGTGGTGGGCGGCGTGGTGTCCGGGCGGTGGGCGTCGAGGGGCGGCGGGGCGCTGCAAATTCCGCGCCAGGTCCGCGGCGCGGTTCATGCTGATCCCGGCCACAAACTGATTGTTGCCGACGCCTCGCAGCTCGAACCGCGGGTGCTCGTGGCGCTCGCGCAGGATTCCAAAATGGCCGAAGCCGCCCGGGACAAGGATCTTTACGCGGGCATCGCCGCACAGGGCTTCGGCGGCGACCGGGCAAAAGCCAAGGTGGCCCTGCTCGGGGCCATCTACGGTGCGACGACGGGCGAGTCCGGGCGGCTGATGCCCCAGCTCGCCCGCACCTATCCCCGGGCCGTGGGTTTCGTCGAGCAGGCTGCCCGCGACGGCGAAGCCGGACGGACGGTCACCTCGCGCCTGGGCCGGAGCAGTCCGCCGCCGTCGGAGCGGTGGCTGCAGAGTCAGCAGTCCACCACCGCGGAGGAGCAGCGCCGGGCAGACTCGATCGCCCGTTCGCGCGGCCGCTTCACCCGCAACTTCGTGGTGCAGGGCTCGGCCGCCGACTGGGCGGCGTGCTGGCTGGCGGAACTTCGACGCCGGCTGCGCGCCATGCGGGCGGACGGCACCGCGGCGGGTCAGCTCGTGTTCTTCCTGCACGACGAAGTGATGGTGCACTGCCCCGAGGACGCCGTGGGGGACTGCATCCGGGCGATCGAAGAGTCCGCAAATGCGGCTAAAGAGCTGTTGTTCGGCCGCATTCCGGTGGAATTTCCGGTCAGCGTGGCCGTCGTGGACTCCTACGACACCGCTAAATGAGGGGCCGCGGTCACCGTCTGTAACGTACCCGTTGGTAGCTTTGTGTGGTCTCCGTCACCGGGCTAGGCTCGAAAAAGGCCGGCACATTTCCCGAACTCCGCCGGCCATTGCAACGACGCAAGGATATTGGGGAGGCAGAGGTTTGGCTGGCATTTTTGAGATCGCACAAGCAGGAGACAGGGCATATTTCTTCAAGCTGACAGCGGCGGACGGCACGGTTGTGGCCGTTTCCCCGCTGTTCAGCTCCATCCAGGGCGCTGCGGCTGGCATCACCGCCGTGCGCGAGAACGCCGCGACCGGCCTGGTGGTGGACCGTTCCGAGGCACCCGGCAGGAAAGCCGCCACCAGCAGGGCCGGAGGGCGGGCAATTGCGCCGCCGCAGGTCAGCAGGCGGGCAGGCAGCGCCCTGGCCGGCAGCGTGGCGGCGTCCAGCTAGCAACCGGCAGCGTCGCAGCGTCCAGCTAGCGGCGTCCAGCTAGCGGCGTCCAGCTAGCGGCGTCCAGCTAGCGGCGTCCAGCTAGCGGCGTACAGCCAGCGGGCGGGGCGGCAGGCCGGCGCCTGCCGCGCACGGCGCCTGTCCCTCGCATCGCGGACGGGACTCAGGCATCGATTCCGTACAGCCGTGCGCGGTCCCAGGCGACCGCCCAGCCCAGCTGGTCAAAAAGCTGGTTCAGGATCATCCCGGTAAACCCCCACACCACCACGCCATTGACGGTGAATGCGGGGCTCTGGAAGGTCTGGCCGGCCCGGCTGACCGTCGCCATGACCCGGTTGTCCGGGTCCAGCAGGTCCCGGACAGGGACACGGAACACCTGCGCCGATTCGCCGTAATCCACCACCCGCACCGGGGACTGGGAGGCCCACCAGGCCAGGACCGGCGTCACCAGGAAGTTGCCCCGGGGCAGCGCCAGTTCAGGCATGGCCCCGAGCACGTCCACGCCGGCAGGGTTCAGGCCGGTCTCCTCTTCCGCTTCGCGAAGGGCCGCCGCGACCACGGATTCACCGGGGTCGATGCCGCCGCCGGGAAAGGCCACTTGCCCGGGATGATCATCCAGCGTTTGGGCCCGCTGCAGCAGCAGGACGTCCAGATCTGCCGGCGCCAGCAACTTCTCGGAGACCGCCGGGACGTTGTCCAGCGCACCGAAGAGCATAAGTACCGCGGCCCTGCGAACGCGTTCGCCGGGTTCGACGGCGAGTTCCCGCCACCGCGGATCCGGCGGCGGCGCTATGCCCGCCTCCACTGCGGCAACCAGATCGACGAGGTCCTGGCGCGCGGTCACCGCGGTTTCCTCTGCGATTCCATCCGGATTTCCGCGGCGCGGTGCGTCTCGGCCAACAGCCGGGCCAGCAGCTCCTCTTGACCCGGCCCGAGTTCGTACTTCAGCAGCTTCTTGGCCTTCTCCGGGTCGGTCTCGCCTGCGCCGTAGCTGGGACACCAGTTCGCGACGGCGCAGGCGCCGCAAGCCGGCTTGCGCGAATGACAGACGCGGCGGCCGTGGAAGACGACGCGGTGGGAGAGCATGGTCCAGTCCTTCGGCTCGAACAGCTCGGCGACGTCGGATTCGATCCGGACCGGATCATCGGAATCCGTCCAGCCAAAGCGCCGGGCCAGGCGGCCGAAGTGGGTGTCCACGGTGATGCCCGGGATGCCGAAGGCATTTCCCAGCACCACATTGGCCGTTTTCCGTCCGACGCCGGGCAGCGTCACCAGGTCCTCCAGCCGGCCCGGCACCTCGCCGTCGTACTCGTCCACAAGCCGGTTGCACAGCGCCAGGAGGTTCCTGGCCTTCGCGCGGAAGAAGCCGGTGGGCTTGATGATGGCTTCCAGCTCTGCCGGGTCCGCCTCCGCCATCCGCCGCGCATCCGGGTAGCGTGCGAACAGCAGGGGCGTGATCTGGTTGACCAGCACGTCCGTGGTCTGGGCGGACAGCACGGTTGCCACCACGAGCTCGAACGGGCTGCGGAAATCCAGTTCCGCGTGAGCATACGGGTACTGGTCCGCGAGAGCCCGGTTGATCCGGCGGGCGCGGCGCTTGAGCGCCAGGAGCGATTCCCCCGGCGCTGGCACGGTCCCGGGCGCGGCCCGGCCGGGGCCCGCCGCGCCGGACCCCGCACTTGCGGCTCCGGCGCGTGCGGATTCCGTGCCTCCGGGTTCCATGGTCACAGCCGGGGCTAACCGCGTTCGATGTTGCTGAGGTCCCGCAGCACGCCGAGTCGGCCGTCAGTGTGCTGGACCAGGAATGAGGTGCCGCGGTCCTCAAGGGCAAGGACCCAGCCGCCGGGTTCAATGACGAAAGCCGGCGCGCCGGTGTTCTCGTCGACGGCGGTGCGTGGCTGTGCGACCGCGAACCAGAATGCCTCGTGCGCAGGGTGGGCCCCGTCCTCCGAATGCCGGCTGGCGGGGTCGACAGTGGCCCCGATGGGCTCCTGTGCGCGGACCTGCTCCTGCGGCCTGACCTGGGGGTTGACCGTGGTGGGGGCACTGCCGCCCGAGGCCGCCGGAACGTCGGCGGCGCGGGTCTGTTCCCCGGCGGTCGGGGCAGCGACGGCGGCGGTCGGGGCAGCGACGGCGGCGGCTGAGGCCGCCGGAACGTCGGCTGCGCGGGTCTGCTCGCCGGCGGTCGGGGCAGCGGTGGCTGCAGCCGCGGCGCCGGTGGCCGGCTTCTGTTCCGCGGCGGGCGACGCCGGCTCATTGGCGGGGGCCGGCGTCGACGTCGCTGCCGAAGCAGCCGCAGGTGAAGCAGCCGCAGGTGATGCCGACGGGGCAGGGCCGGCGACGCCGGCTGCCGGCACGGCGCCGGAGACCTGGGTCTCGGGCGCACTTGTAGCCGGAGGGACCGGAGCTACGACAGGCGCCGCGACCGCAGCCGCTTCGGCTGCCGAGACAACGGGTGAGACAGATGCCGGCGCGGCGGCCTGCCCGCCGGTAGCCGGACGCTTAGCCCAGCCTGCGGCGGTCCCGGATGCGGCCGCGGAGTCCTTAGCCAGCTTGGGCTCCTTCGGCGTTTTGGGCGCACGGGGCTTTTGCACCGGGGCGACGGCCTCGCGGGCCACCACGTGGGCGGGCGTTTCCTCCCGGCCCAGGAAGTCACCGGCGAAGAACGGGATCCAGCGGGCCAGTACCGTGGCCGCGAAGAGGCCGGCGGCGCCCAGGAGGGCGATCAGCATGCTCGGCACGAACGCCCCTGCGGCGGCGAGGAAGAAGAACGCGAGTGTGAACGACGCCACGACGGATGCGAACTGGTCGATCGACAGGGAACCTACCCGGATCCTCGTCGCCGGGCTGAGGCGGCGGGCTACAAACAAGGCGGTGACGATGAGCGGCAACACGATGCCCAGCCCCAGGAAGAACAGGCTCCCCAGGTTCCACAGGTTGTAGGCGAGGGCGAACATCGGAATCAGCGAGGCGACGAAAAGAAGCAGCGTGGAGCCGAAGACGGTGAGGTCACGGATGGTGAAGGGACCGAGGACGGCTTCGTGCTTCTTCGCGGATTTCTTGTCCACGGTGAAGCGCGGCGCGTCACCGAACCCGGCGGGACCCGGCTGCGCCGATCCGCCTTGGCTCTGGGCCGGCGCCCGGACCTGCCCGTTGTCTTGCTCGTTCATTCCGTATCTCCTTAGCATGGCGGCGCCCTGGACAGCGCCGTCTAACGGCAGGCAAGAACGGGACCGCCAGCGGGTCCCGTCTCGCCTCCATCGGATTGTCACAACTTCATCTCAGCCTAGCCAAGTGAATGGCCGATCACTAGCTGACAAGCCGTGGGCGGACGCAGCAGGCCACCCGGGATTTCTTCGATCCCGGCCGCCGCGCAGAACCGCCCTCCTCAGCGCCCGGCAAAACATGCGGCGCGTACCACTCGGGGCTTAACAAACACCACCCACGGCCTTCTTTGTGACTAGGCGCACGTTTGGTCGGACCCACGTATTAGTGTTTGTTGCAGAACAGCTCTTGCGGTAGCGCCGTGACCTGCCGCCGCCCGACGTCGCGCATGCGGCCCGGGCGCGCGGACGCCACGGACATCCACTGAGCCCGGATCGATGAATGATGAGGTTCACCATGTCCCAGCAGACTCCCGGATCCACGGCAATGCAGGCGCCTCAGGGCGACGCCTTCGAAAACCTGTCCCAAGAGAACCGCCGTTTTGCGCCCTCGGCCGAGTTCGCCGCGAACGCCGTGGTCACGGCGGGCGAGTATGCCGAGGCCGACGCCGACCGTCCCGCGTTCTGGGCGAAGCAGGCCCGCGAACTGCTGAGCTGGTCCAAAGACTTCACCCAGACGCTGGACTGGTCCAACCCGCCGTTCGCGAAGTGGTTCGTCGGCGGGGAGGTCAACGCCGCGTACAACGCCCTGGACCGGCATGTCGAGGCCGGCCACGGGGACCGGGTGGCCATCTACTTCGAGGGCGAGCCGGGAGATACCCGCACCTACACCTACGCGCAGCTGACCGAGGAAGTGAAGAAGGCCGCGAACGCCTTCGAGTCCCTGGGCGTGGCCAAGGGCGACCGCGTCGCGGTCTACCTGCCCATGATTCCCGAGGCCGTCATCACCCTGCTGGCCTGCGCCCGCATCGGCGCGATCCACTCCGTGGTCTTCGGCGGTTTCTCTGCCGAGGCCCTGCGGTCCCGGATCGACGACGCCGGGGCCAAGCTCGTCGTCACGGCCGACGGCACCTACCGCCGCGGCAAACCCAGCCCCCTGAAGCCGGCCGTCGACGACGCGTTGTCCCACGAGGGGGACGGGAACGGCCACACCGTGCAGAACGTCGTGGTGGTCAAGCGCAACGGCCAGGACGTGGACTGGCACGAGGGCCGGGACCACTGGTGGACGGACACCGTCGGGGCCGCGTCCGCCGAGCACACCGCCGTCGGGCATGACGCCGAGCACCCGCTGTTCATCCTCTACACCTCCGGCACCACGGGCAAGCCCAAGGGCATCCTGCACACCACCGGCGGCTACCTCACCCAGGGCGCCTACACGCACAAGGCGGTCTTCGACCTGCACCCCGAGACCGATGTCTACTGGTGCACCGCCGACATCGGGTGGATCACCGGGCACTCCTACGTCGCCTACGCCCCGCTCATCAACGGCGCCACCCAGGTCATGTACGAAGGCACGCCGGACTCCCCGCACCAGGGCCGCTGGTGGGAGATCGTGGAGAAGTACAAAGTCTCCATCCTCTACACCGCCCCCACCGCCATCCGCACCTTCATGAAGTGGGGCAAAGAGATTCCCGCCAGATCGGACCTCTCCTCGATCCGCGTGCTGGGATCGGTGGGCGAACCCATCAACCCGGAGGCCTGGATGTGGTACCGCGAGGTTATCGGCGGCAACGGCGGCAGGAACGGCGAACGCAAGGAAAACCCCGCACCGATCGTGGACACCTGGTGGCAGACCGAGACCGGGGCGCAGATGATCGCCCCGCTGCCAGGCGTCACGGCCACCAAGCCCGGCTCGGCCCAGGTCCCGCTCCCCGGCATCGCCGTGGACGTCGTGGACGAACTCGGCGAGACCGTGCCCAACGGCCACGGCGGCTTCCTGGTGATCCGCGAACCCTGGCCGGCCATGCTCCGCGGGATCTGGGGCGACCCGGAGCGGTTCAAGGAGACGTACTGGTCCCGCTTCGAGACGATGTACTTCGCCGGCGACGGTGCCAAGAAGGACGAGGACGGCGATATCTGGCTGCTGGGTCGCGTCGACGACGTCATGAACATCTCGGGCCACCGCCTGTCCACCGCGGAAATCGAATCCGCCCTCGTCTCCCACCCCGCGGTCGCCGAGGCCGCCGTCGTGGGCGCCGCCGACGAGACCACCGGCCAGGCGGTCGTGGCCTTCGTGATCCTGCGCGGGGACGCCGTGGACACCGGCGATGCCATCGTCCAGGAACTTCGCAACCACGTCAGCAAGGAGATCGGCCCCATCGCCAAACCGAAGACCATCCTCGTGGTGCCGGAACTGCCCAAGACCCGCTCCGGCAAGATCATGCGCCGCCTGCTCAAAGACGTCGCCGAAGGCCGCGAGGTTGGCGACGCCACCACGCTCGCCGACAACACCGTCATGGCCCAGATCGCGCAGTCACTGAGGAAATAGCCGTCAGACCTTGCCGCAGCGCCGGTTCGTACCGGCGCTGCGGCAGTAACGAACAGCGCGTGCGGCCTGCGGCGCGATACATTGGCAGACATGACTGAAGCCACCTCCGCCAACGGTGCCGGCCGCGGCACCATCCTGGTTCTCAACGGACCCAATTTGAACCTGCTCGGCACCCGGGAGCCCGAAAAGTACGGGACGGCGACGCTGGCCGATGTCGAACAGCTCGTCAAGGACGCCGGCGCGGCGCACGGCCTGGACGTCAAGTGCTTCCAGTCCAACCATGAGGGTGCCCTCGTGGACGCCATCCACGCCGCGCGCGGGAAGGCGGTGGGAATCGTGCTTAACGCCGGCGCCTACACGCACACGTCCGTGGCCATCCGGGACGCCATTTCCGCCGTCGCCGTGCCCACTGTCGAGGTGCACATCACCAATGTCCATGCCCGCGAGCACTTCCGGCACCATTCCTACCTGTCGGACATCAGCAAGGCCGTGATCGCGGGCGCCGGGATCATGGGCTACCGCTTCGCGGTGGAATACC
Organism: Arthrobacter sp. YAF34; assembly: GCF_052113245.1. Lineage (NCBI taxonomy): Bacteria > Bacillati > Actinomycetota > Actinomycetes > Micrococcales > Micrococcaceae > Arthrobacter > Arthrobacter sp. YAF34. Next base: position 142,949 of record NZ_JBFRCV010000007.1, on the reverse strand, counting down.
TCGCCGGTCTGGACGCGGACAAGGGCTGAGCCTGGACTGGCTCTAGCCGGCGGCCGGGCGTTGGGCTAAGCGGCTATTTCTTGACGCATTGCCCGGACGAGACGGCGCTGCCCAAACCGGGCGCCTGCTCCGCAACCGGACGGAGGTCATGCATGGTGATGGCGAACCCGAGCGAGGACTCGGTGGTCGCCTTGGCAAAAACCACGCCCGCCACGTGGCCGTCCATGGTCAGGAGCGGGCCACCGGAGTTGCCCGGCTGCACGTCCCCGGCAATCCGGTACACGTCCTCGGGGGCGGCATTGTTGCCGTATATATCCGGGACGAGCACGGTGGTGATGTCCTGCACCCTGGCCGGCTTGGACTGGAAGGGGCCGCCGTGCGGGTAGCCGGCAAAGGCCGCGGAGCTGCCGGACGGCAGGTCGGATGTCAGGGGAAGCGGCGTCGACTGCAGGCCGTCGACCGCCACGACGGCGAGATCATGCTTGGTGTCAAAGTACACAATGCGTCCGGGCAGGGCGCCGCCGCCAGGCGTCTCCACTACGGGCTGGTCGACTCCGGCGACCACGTGGGCGTTGGTCACCACGCGCCCGGGGGCGACCACGAAGCCGGTTCCCGTCTGGTTTTGACCACACTGGTAAGCAGTACCGGCGATCTTCAGCACCGACGCGGCGGCCGTGTTCAGCGCGGGGGTGTCCGTATTGGTGTTCGGGACTGCGACGGGCTGGCCGTGGCCGAAGCCGTCCAGCAGGGTGGGTATGCCCTCGCCGATCACGGCGGACCGCAACTGCGCCATCGACGCCTTGACCGGCGTCGGCGTCACGCCATCGATGAATCCGATGACCTTGGACTCGGCGAGCTGCTGGGAAACAAACGGCACGCCCAGGGCTCCGATGCTGAACGCCAGCATCGACATCACCAGGGCGGACACCACCACGTTCACGCCGCCCCCGACCAGGCGGTCCGCCGCCCGCAGGGGGCTGAACGGAACCACGCTGCGGATCCGCCGCCCGATCATGGTGCCGAGGCCGTTCCCCACGATCATCAGCAGGACGGCTGTGGCAACAATCGCCGTCAGGCGCCAGCCGCTGTCCTCCACGAGCCCGCTGACAATGGGAACGGACACGAAGGCCGCGACCGCGCCTGCGGCGAAGCCGGCGATGCCTCCCAGGGTCACCAGGAAGCCGTTGCGAAGGCCATGGATCAGGTAGGACAAGAGCGCCACAACCAACACCAGGTCCAAAATGGTCAAGCCAAACACCGGGGCTCCTTACAGACAGTTCAGCCATGATTCTAGCGGTGTAAGCTGAACGTTTGCCGATTAGCCGTCGGCCTTGCGGGCGCGCCGGGATCGGCGGCGTCTTCCCGGACCGTGAGCATTCGGGTCCTTCGGGCGTTTCGCTGCCAACTACGTCACAGAAGCGCCAAAATTCTGAAAGAATGGCTGAAGCGACCCAGCCGACACAGCTAGTCAGGAGATTTCATGGATATCGAGGTATTGCGCCGCGCACCCCTTTTCGCCACGCTCGACGACGAGGCGTTCCGTCTGCTGACGGACGAACTCACCGAGGTGGACCTTTCACGCGGTGCCTCGGTATTCCGGGAAGGCGACCAGGGTGACCAGCTCTACTTCATCGTCTCCGGCAAGGTGAAGCTGGGCCGCACGTCACCGGACGGCCGCGAATCACTGCTGGCCATTCTCGGCCCGGGCGAGCTTTTCGGCGAAATGGCACTTTTCGACCCCAGCCCGCGGACGGCCACGGCAACCGCCGTTTCCGAGACGCGTCTCGCCGGACTGAAGAACGAAAGCCTGAACGCGCTGCTGCGCACCCGGCCCGAGGTTTCGGCCCAGCTCCTGCAGGCTCTGGCACGCCGCCTGCGCCGCACGAACGATTCGCTCTCCGACCTCGTCTTCTCCGACGTGCCGGGCCGTGTGGCCAAGGCACTGCTGGATCTGGCCGACCGCTTCGGCCGCCCGGCGACCGACGGCGTCCTGGTTGCCCACGAACTGACGCAGGAAGAGCTGGCCCAGCTGGTCGGCGCCTCCCGGGAAACGGTCAACAAGGCCCTCGCCGAATTCGTGCAGCGCGGCTGGCTGCGCCTGGAAGCCCGCGCCGTCGTCATTCTCGACATGCAGCGCCTGCGCCAGCGTTCCCGCTAGGAAAACTCAGCAGCAAGCCAGAAGGCCGGTCCCGGACGGGACCGGCCTTCTGGCTTTGCGCCGGAGCCGGCCGGCAAATTCGCTGGCTGGGTGGGTGGGCTGGGCTGACTCCCCCACGGGACATGCCCAGTCCTGGCAACGAGGACTGGGCATAATGCCACTATGTCCAAGCGCCGGAGCCCCCGGAGGACATGTCGCCAGGCTAACGCGCGGCAGGAAGGGACATGTCCAGTCGCGAAGTCCAGGGAGGGGCATGTCCCGCGCCTGCAGGCCCAACCACGTCCCGCAGGCGGCCCTGTGCGGACCAGGCGCTCCAGCTGCCGGCCCGCAGGCCGCCCTGTGCGGACCTAGCGCTCCCGCTGCGGCTCGCCGGCGACCGTCTTGGCGGCCTCGACTTCGAGCATGAGCCGGCCGTCTTCCTCGACGAGCTTCGGCTGGTACACGTGGGCCTTGCGCTTGTAGCTGAGGTAGGCGATGCAGCCGTTGGCCTTGGCCATCTTCTCGAGCATGATCTCCGAGCCCGGCACCAGGAGTTCGCCCAGGGTCCGGCCCACGGTGTTCTCCTGGCCCGCCTCATCGCCAAGCAGGGTGGTGTCCCGCTCGTCGATGACCCTGCGAACGCACACCCACCGGCCCCAGACGCCCTTGCTGGCCAGCAACGAAGGCTGCTGGTTCACGGGCAGGGTGGCGGCGAAGTAGCGGGTGTTGAACCGGCGATGCGCAAAGTCGGGGCTGAGCCAGTTGACCAGCGGCTTGAGGAGGTCCGTGCGCAGCGAGAGCCCGCGCTTGGCGAGCACGTCGGTGAAGGATTTTTCCTGATCCGCCACGGCTTCGCGGGCGCGCATCCATTCGGCGCTCGACGTCGACTCCACCGTGGTGGACAAGTCCGGGCCGGCCAGCAGGATCCCGGTCTCCTCAAACAGTTCCCGGATGGCGCCGACCACATGGCGGCGGGCCAGCCCGACGTCGGCCGTCCCCATCTGCTCGGCCCAATGCTGGGGCGTCGGACCAAGCCAACCGACGGCGTCACCGTCGGACGCTTCCAGCGACCCCCCGGGGAAGGCGAGGACGCCGAGCGGGGAGGACCCGGTCCGATAGCCGAGCCAGGTCTCCAGGCCTGTGGGCGAGTCCCGCAGGAGGACCACTGAGGAGGCGAAACGCGGCGCGCGGGGCGTGCGTTCTCCATGTTCAAGCCAGCTGCGGGCTGCTCCTTCGAGGTCGGGGGGCAGAACGAACAGGCGGCGTGCTAACTGAGGCAAAGAAGTGACCGGCCTTCTAGGCGAATTCGGCGATCAGTTCGACTTCAACAGGTGAGTCGAGCGGCAGGACGGATACTCCGACGGCGGAACGTGCGTGCTGGCCGGCGTCGCCGAGCACCTGGCCCAGCAGCTCCGAGGCGCCGTTGATGACACCGGGCTGGCCGGTGAAGGAAGGATCGGAGGACACGAACCCGACAACCTTGACGATCCGGGTAATGCGGTCCAGATCCCCGATCACGCTCTTGACGGCCGCGAGGGCGTTGACGGCGCAGACCGCGGCGTAGGCCTTGGCTGCTTCCGGGGACACCGTGGACTCAGCCGAGGCGCCTTCCGAGCCGGCAGACACCTTGCCGGTGGCCTCAAGCTTGCCGTTGATGAAAGGCAGCTGGCCCGAGGTGTAGACGTGGTTGCCGGAAATGACGGCAGGAACGTAGGCGGCCACCGGGGCCGCGACGTCGGGGAGCGTCAGGCCCAGCTCGGCCAGGCGCTGTTCGACGGCGGACGACGCGCCCGCGCCGCCAGCCTGGCTCGCTGCGCCGGGCGTCGTGGCGGCCGCGGTGTCGGAGAGGTTTTCCGGGCTCGCAGATCCGGCCGGGACTGCTTCTGAGGGGGTGCTCATGGCTACTGCTTCTCCCGCTTCAGATAGGCAACCAGGCCGTTTCCGTCGGGGCCGGGAACAACTTGGACCAGCTCCCAGCCGTCCTCGCCCCACTGGTCCAGGATCTGCTTTGTGGCATGGATAATGAGCGGAATCGTGGCGTACTCCCATTTGGTCATGACATAAAGCCTAGTCGTTGCCGGTAAAGTGGAAAACATGGCGACTGGCAAGAACCCTTTATTCGACACGGCCACCACCCTCGGAAAGATCATTCTTTTCCTGGGCGTGAGCGCTATTTGCGGTGTTCTGGTGGCGGGCCTCCTGGTCCCCGCGGCGGCCGTTTCCGGCAGCGCGGCGAGTGGATCCATCCAGTTCTTTGACACGCTCCCGGCCGAGCTGAAGGTCGATCCGCCCAGCCAGGCGACCACCGTCCTCGCCGCCGACGGCAGCGTCATCGCCAACCTCTACACGGAAAACCGCACCCGTGTCTCGCTGGACCAGATGTCCCCCAACATCAAGAACGCGATCATCGCCATCGAGGACAACCGCTTCTACGAGCACGGCGGCGTGGACACCACCGGCATCCTGCGCGCTCTCGTCAGCACCGCGCGCGGCCAGAAGCAGGGCGCGTCCACCATCACGCAGCAGTATGTGAACAACGTCATCAACTCCTCGCTCGAGGCCGAGGGCAAGAGTGACCAGGTCCTCCTCAACGGCGTCAACAAGAGCGTCGGTGACAAGCTCCGCGAAATGAAGCTGGCCATCGCGCTGGAGAAGAAGTTCTCCAAGGATCAGATCCTTGAGGGCTACCTGAACATCGTGTTCTTCAACCGCGACGCCTACGGCATCGAGGCCGCCTCCAGATTCTTCTTCAGCACCACGGCCAAGGATCTGACTCTCCCGCAGGCCGCCTTGCTGGCCGGCGTGGTGAACAGCCCTTCGTACTACGACCCGATTACCCACCCGGATAACGCCAAGGTCCGGCGCGATCTAGTGCTCAAGGCCATGCTCACCCAAGGCAAGATCAAGCAGGCTGACTACGACGCTGCGGTTGCGACGCCGGTGAAAACCAAGGTCACCCAGCCCCACCAGGGCTGCCCCTACGCGTCGACGGCGCCGTATTTCTGCGACTACGTGGTGCACCTGCTCATGAACAACCCGGCCTACGGCGCCGACGCCGCCGAGCGCGAGCGGAGGATCTTCCGCGGCGGCCTGACCATCAAGACCACCCTGGAACCCAAAGCCCAGTCCGTGGCCCAGGCCCAGGTGGACGCTGCAGCCGGCGCCAATCCGGACAAATGGGGCGCCGCACTGGTCTCCGTGGAGCCAAAAACCGGCAAGATCACCAACATGGCCCAAAACACCTCGTTCCTTGCGGCCAAGGGAAAGTTCGACACCGAGCTTAATTTCAACGTCGACAAGTATGACGAGAGAGGCAATGACCTCAACGGCCTGGGCGGTTTCCAACCCGGCTCCACCATGAAGCCGTTTACGTTCGCCGAATGGCTGAACGAGGGCAAATCCATGAACACCGTGGTGGACGGCAGCGTGCGCGAGTACCCCACGGGCTTCCCGTGGAAGAACTCCTGCGGCACCACCACCGGCACCTACAGCACGGCGGAACATGCCACGGACCCGGGCATCGCGGAAGACCTCCAGAATGCCGAAGAGGGTTACTACAGGCCCATGACGGTCCTGAAGGGCCTCTACAACTCGATCAACACGATTACCTTCGCCTCCGCCGCGCAGCTCGACTTTTGCGGTATCCAAAAGATCATTGACTCCGTCGGCTTGCACTCCGGCCTGCCCACCGTGGAGCAGGGCACCGGCAAAATCCTCGAACCACACCCAAAGATCAACATGTCTTACGTGGGCAACCTGCTGGGTTCCACCCAGACCGCCCCCCTGACCATGGCCAGCGCCTTCGCCACCTTCGCGAACGACGGCCGGTACTGCGCACCCATCGCCATCACCTCCGTGACGGACGCAACCGGCGCCAAGCTGCCCGCCCAGGACACGGACTGCCGGGACGCCATCAAGCCCGAGGTCGCCCGAGGGGTGAACTACGCGTTGCAGGAAGTCCTGAACCGCGGCTCTGGTGCGCTCATTGAGCCCCGCATTTCCACCAAGACCGACTTCCCGATCGCGGCCAAGACCGGTACCTCGAACAACAACGGGTCGACTTGGGTGGTGGGCCACACCACCGGTCTGGCCACGGCCGCCTGGTTCGGCGATCCCCTCGGCAACCAATTGCGTTCCGGACAGAACATCACCGTGAACGGCCAGTTCTACCAGGGCATCGACGGGTACATGATCGCCGGGCCGATGTTCTCCAAGTTCATGGCCGCGATCGCCCCGTCGCACGGTACCGATCCGTTCCCGGAGCCCCCGTCGAACTTGCTGGGCGACTCCAACCCGTACCAGCAGCCCAGCTATGACAACGGCGGGAACAACAACAACAACAACTTTGTGCCTCCGGCTCAGCAGAACCCGGCACCGGCACCGGCACCGGCACCGACGTCGGCGCCTGCACCGTCACAGGCGCCGACTCCCGCTCCTGCTCCGAAGCCGGCACCGGCTCCGGCTCCGAAGCCGACGAATCCCAAGAAGCCATGACCCAGGGGAATGATCTGGCAAGCCGCGTCCGAAGCATCGGACGCGGCTTTGCCGTGACCGCAGCGATCGGAACGGCGGCCGGGGCGGCCGCCACCGGCTACGGCCTGTGGGAAAAGAACCAGTTCGTGCTGCGGGAGGAAACTCTCCCCATCCTGCCGGCCGGCTTCGGCCCGTTCCGGATCCTCCATCTCTCCGACATCCACTTCGTCCCGGGCCAGCACCGGAAGGCCAAGTGGCTGTCCTCGCTGGCGGAGCTGCGGCCGGACCTCGTGGTGAACACGGGCGACAACCTCAGCCATGCCAAGGCCATAGACCCCCTCGTGGCGGCCCTGCGTCCCCTGATGGAATTCCCGGGCGTGTTCGTTCCCGGCTCCAACGACTACTTCGGCCCAAGCTTCAAGAATCCGGCCTCATATTTTCGCGGCCCCTCCGCCCAGCGCAAAGACCCCGAGAAACTCGACTGGCCCCGGCTGCGGTCCGAGTTCGGCATGTCCGGCTGGGTGGATCTGACCAACCGCTGCCAGTCCGTCGTGCTCAAAGGCATGCGCTTCGATTTCTCCGGCGTCGACGACCCCCACCTGGGCCTCGAACGGTACGCCGGCTGGCCGCGCGGCACCAAGGGTCGCGACGCCGATCCGCACCTGCGCGTCGCCGTGGCGCACGCCCCCTACCAGCGCGTCCTGGACCACTTCACCGAAGCCGGAGCCGACCTCCTGTTGGCCGGCCATACCCATGGCGGCCAGATCTGCGTTCCGGGCTACGGGGCACTCGTCACCAACTGCGACCTTCCCACCTGGCGGGCCCGGGGCCTGCATACGTGGGAGGTCAACGGCAGCACGACGCCGGTCAACGTCTCCGGCGGCATCGGCACCTCCCGCTTCGCCCCGGTCCGCATCGCCTGCCGGCCCGAAGCCGTCCTGCTCACGCTGACCTCCCGAACCTAAGTCCCAGTCCGCCGGCCGGCTCAGGGGATGGACATGTCCTCCCGTGGCCCTTCTCTCCGCGGGACATGCCCTCCCCTCATCGCGAAGAGTGGGCATAAGGGCACAGTGTCCACTCCTAGGGGCCAGGACTGGACATGTCCCCTCGTGGTTGGCGCTAGGACTGGACATGTCCCCCGGGGCCAGCGCAAAGAATGGACATGTCCCGCGGGGCACGGGGCGCGGTACCCTGTCTCCATTGCGGATCGTAATGACTGGGCCAGATCAGGGGACTAATCCAGACCGTGTGAATCCGCTCACTTCATGGCCTAGGGTAGTTGCTACAGGAAACTACATTCAATGGTGCTATCTACGCACGCGCGTCCTAAGAAGCAGGCATGGCCAAGCAGAGTTCATTTTTCACCTCCATCAGCCGTCTCTATCCGCACGTCAGGCCCATCCTGCCGCGGCTGGTCATGGGCCTGCTCAGCGCGCTGCTGGCAAGCGTCGTGGCGCTGGCCATCCCCCAGGTGCTCCGTGTCTTGGTCAATGAATCCCTCAAACCCGGCGGCAGCGCAGAAGCAGTCTGGACCGCCTCGCTCGTGATCCTGGTCCTGGGCATCGCCGAGGCCGGGCTCGTAGCCCTGCGCCGCCAGTTCGTCATCAACCCGGCCACCACCGTGGAGACCCGAATGCGGGTCTCCCTCTATGGGCACCTCCAGGACCTGACGGTCTCCTTCCACGACCGCTGGGGTTCCGGCCAGCTGCTCTCCCGCGCCATGACAGACCTGAACTTCCTGCGCCGCTGGATGGCCTTCGGCGCCATCATGCTGGTGGTCACCACGCTCACCGTATTGATCGGCGTCGCGGTGATGTTCGCAATGAGCTGGCAGCTGGCCCTGATATTCCTTGCCGCCGCCGTGCCGATCATGATCTACGGGTTCCGTTTCCGCACGAGGTTCAGCAAGGTGGCCCGCCGCAGCCAGGACCAGGCCGGTGACCTTGCCACGACGGTCGAGGAATCAGTCCACGGCATCCGTGTCCTGAAGGCGTTCGGCCGCAGCCGCGAGGCACTGGAAAACTTCAACGAACAGGCCGAGGGACTCCGGCAGACCGAGATCGCCAAAGCCAAGCACCTGGCTACCTTCAGCCTGGTCGTGACGCTTCTGCCCGAGCTCGCCCTCGGTGCCGGGCTCGTCGTCGGGATCCTGCTCGCCTCCACGGATCAGCTCTCCATCGGGTCCCTGGTGGCCTTCTTCGCCACCGCCGCGGTGGTTGCTGCGCCGGTCGAGTTCTGCGGCCTGCTGCTGGCGATGGCCCTCACCGCAAAGACCGCGGTGGACCGGCACTTCGAGGTCATGGACGCAAAGAACACCATCACCAGCCCGGACCAGCCGCGCCGGCCGGCCGAACTCAAGGGCGCCCTCAGCTTCCGCGATGCCGGCTTCGCGTTCGAGGACGCCCCGGACAAGCCGATCCTCAGGAACATCACCCTGGACGTCCGGCCCGGCGAAACCATGGCTCTCGTGGGCATCACGGGCAGCGGCAAGAGCGCCCTGCTTCAGTTGGTCCCCCGCCTCTACGACGTCACCGAAGGAGCCATCACCATCGACGGCGTGGACCTGCGCGAGTTCAAGGTGGAGGATCTGCGAACGGTGGTTGCCGTCGCGTTCGAAGACACCACCTTGTTCTCCAGCTCCGTCCGGGATAACGTCCTGCTCGGCGCGCCCGACGCCGGGTCAGCGGAAGGCCGCGAGGCGGCCCTGGCTGAAGCCCTCGACGTCGCCCAGGCCCACTTCGCCTACTCCCTGCCGGACGGGGTGGATACCCTCATCGGCGAGGAGGGCCTCAGTCTCTCCGGCGGCCAGCGCCAGCGCATCGCCCTGGCCCGCGCCATCGCGGCGAAACCGGCCGTACTGGTCCTGGACGACCCGCTCTCGGCACTTGATGTGAACACCGAGGAGCTGGTCGAGAGACGGCTGCGCGAGGTCCTCGCGGACACCACCACGCTGATCGTGGCCCACCGGCCCTCCACAGTTGCACTGGCCGACCGGGTGGCCCTGCTCGAGGACGGCCGGATCGCCGCGGTTGGCACCCACACGGAACTGCTCGCCACGAACAGCCACTACCGCTACGTGATCGCCAGCCTCGACACGGAACCGCGGGACCTGGATTCAGAATTGTCCGCCCTCGAGGACCAGTCCGAGGAGATTTCCCGATGAGCAGCGCAACGTTCGGCACCGCCAACGAGGACAATGCCAACCTCAGCCGGAGCGAAAGCCAGGCTGTCCGGCGGCGCTCCCTGGCCCTGTTGGGCTCGCTGATCCGTCCCGTCCGGGCCCGGTTCTGGCTGACGATCATCGCCGTCGTCCTGTCCCAGGCCACCCGGGTGGCCGGGCCGGCCTTGATCGCCTTCGGCATCGACCACGCCCTGCCGGCCCTGCGCGCCGGCGACAGCCTTCCCCTGATGCTCGCCGGCGTCGCATATGTGGCCGCGGCCGTCGCCACCGCCGGCCTGACCGCGCTTTACGTGACCTCCACGGCACGGCTCAGCCAGGCCATGCTGCTGGACCTCCGCGTCCGGGTCTTCCGCCACACCCAGCGGCTGAGCCTGGAATTCCACGAGAAATACACCTCCGGGCGCATCATCGCCCGGCAGACCTCGGACCTGGAGGCCCTGCGCGAACTCCTGGATTCCGGCGTCAGCTCGCTGGCCTCGGGCATGCTTTTCATGGCGTTCACGGCCATCACCATATTCGCCCTGGACTGGCGCAGCGGGGTGCTCGTGCTGGCCGCCGGCGTCCCGATGTACTTCCTGACCCGCTGGTACCAGAAGCACTCACAGATGGCCTTCCGCGAATCCCGGGTTGTCTCGGCCCGGCTGATCGTGCACTTCGTGGAGACCATGACCGGAATCCGGGCTGTCAAGACGTTCCGCAAGGAACGCGAGAATGCCGCGCGCTACGCCGAGCTCTCCGAGGAGTACCGCCGCGCCACCGTGCGCACCATCAACCTCAACGGCGTCTTCCAGCCCGGGCTGGTGCTGATCGGCAACGTCAGCGTCGCCGTCGTGCTCCTCACCGGCGGCTTCCGGGTCCTCAGCGGCGACCTCGCCGTCGGCGTGCTCCTGGCCCTGATCCTGTCCACCAAACGCTTCTTCCAGCCGGTGGACCAGATGGCGATGTTCTACAACTCCTTCCAAAGCGCCCAGGCGGCCCTGGAAAAGGTCTCGGGCCTGCTCGAGGAAATCCCCACGGTCCGGCCGCCCCAGACACCGGTGGCCCTGCAGGACGCGCGGGGCAGCATCGACTTCGACGGCGTCGAATTCCGCTACGGCGACGGCCCGGTCATCATTCTGCGGCTGGACCTGCACATCCCCGCCGGCCAGACGGTCGCGCTCGTCGGGCAGACCGGGGCCGGCAAGTCCACCCTCGCGAAGCTGATCGCGCGCTTCTACGACGTCTCCGCCGGGTCCGTCACGCTCGACGGCGTGGACCTGCGCCAGCTCTCGACCGAGGACCTGCGCCGGAACGTCGTCATGGTCACCCAGGAGGCGTTCCTGTTCAGTGGGTCCGTGGCGGACAACATCGCGCTGGGCCGGCCCGACGCCTCCCGCGCGGAGATCGAGGACGCGGCCCGGGCGGTGGGGGCGCACGACTTCATCATGGAACTTCCCGACGGCTACGACACCGACGTCAACAAGCGCGGCGGCCGCGTCTCCGCCGGACAGCGCCAGCTGATCAGCTTCGCCCGGGCGTTCCTGGCCCGCCCGGCCGTCCTGATCCTGGACGAGGCGACGTCCTCACTGGATATCCCCTCGGAACGCATGGTCCAGCAGGGCCTCGCGGGCCTACTGCGCGGCACGCGGGAGGCCGGCACGCGGGAGGCCCGCACGGGGGAGGCCCGCACGGGGGAAGCCCGACCCGGCGGCGCCGCGGGCGCCGGGCGGACCGCCCTCATCATCGCCCACCGGCTTTCCACCGTGGAGACCGCGGACCGGGTCCTGGTGGTGCACGACGGGCGCGTCGTCGAAGACGGCACGCCCAAGCAGCTGATCGGCGACGGCGGCGCGTTCGCCCGGCTCCACGGCGCCTGGAAGGACTCGCTGGTCTGATCGGCCCCGCAGCCGATTTCGCATCCGGGCCCATGATCGGATACTCTTGTGAAGTTGCTTTTGAAGCAACGGATCGGGATGTGGCGCAGCTTGGTAGCGCGCGTCGTTCGGGACGACGAGGTCGCAGGTTCAAATCCTGTCATCCCGACCAATATGAAGAGGACCCTCCCCGCGGAGGGTCCTCTTTTGCTTACTCCGGCCGGTCCGATGGAGGCCGCGCCCCGGGCGCACTACGGCCCCGGCAAAAATCTGCCGGGGCCGTGGTGGATAGTCGTGACGCGGGTGCCGGCGCCTGGTGCGCGGCATCCGCCGTATCGGTCTGCTACATCGGGTCGGGCCAGTTGCCGACGTTGAGCGAGTGCATCATGGGGTCGGGCCAGTTGCCCACCGCCTGGGCCGTGCGCATGGGATCGGGCCAGTTGCCGACGGCGGCAACGTGTGAGGCGTCGGTCAGTGAAGCAGCGGACAGCACGGCCGGGGCCGCGGCGGAAAATGCCAGTGCGCCCGCCAAGACGGCGCCGGCTGCAATCTTCTTCAACATAGAGTTCCTCAATATGCGTTGGGGTCCTTAACCAAGTCAGTACTACCCTTGTTGACACACATTGTAAAATGGTTTCCACAGAGACTGTCAAGCATTTAGTACAAAGAATGTCCGGAATTAGGAGGTATCCGTGGGGAACGGATTTGGGGAGAAGCTCCGCGCGGAACGGCTCGAGCGGGGCCTTACGCAGGCGGAGCTGGGCCGGGACCTGTACTCCCCCAGCTACATTTCTCTGCTGGAAACCGGACGCCGCGAGCCCACCGCGGATGTCATCGAGGAGCTGGCCCACCGGCTCGAACTGGCCCCCAAAGCGCTCGAGGCGTGGAGCCAGCCGGTGTCCGTCAGCGACGCCGAATATGTTCTCGCCGGACTGTATGCCCGCCAGGCGTGGGACCTCCGGGACTACCCGGTGGCCGCCGCCCACGCCGCCGCCGCCGCCAAGATCGCCCTGGAGGCCAAGAACACCAGCGCGTGGTGGAACATGACCTACATGCAGGCCGAGTGCCTGATCAAGCAGGGGCTCTGGCAAGAGTGCAAGGACGTCGTGCAGAATCTCCTGGAGCACCCGATGGCCGCCGAGTCCGCCGGCCTCGGCGTCCGGGCCGAACAGATGCTCGCCGCGGCCTCGCAGGGCCAGGGCCAGCTGACCGCAGCCGTCGAGCATGCCCAGGAAGCCGTACGGCTTTGCGCCGGGCTGCCCAAGGGCTCCACCATGATCATCGGTGCCCTGCGGGCCCTCATCGGCGCGCTGGCCGAGAGCGGCCGGCTGGACGAGGCGTGGGAATACTGCCAGGCCATGAACGAGCAGATGGATGACCACTCCATGTCCCAGCTTGCCGGCGAGGTGGCCTGGGTGATCGGCAATGTCGCCTTCATGCGCCACGACTACCCCGAGGGGATCAAGTACCACGAGCGGGCCGGCCGGCTGCTCTCCCCTGCCAACGACATCGACCTGTGGGCCCGGTTCAACAAGGCCTCCGCGGCCGTGCGCCTGTCCTCGGGCATCGTCGAACCCGAAACCCTGTCGTCGATCGAACGCGCCGAACTGGCCCTGTCGATTGTGGGCGGCAACAAGACGGACCAGCTGGAGGTCGCCTTCATCCGGGCCCGCTGGCTCTACCTCACCGGGGACATCGTGGCGGCCGTGCAGAAGCTGCGCGAGATCCACGCGGAGCGCGAATCTCTGGCCCGGCACACGGCAGGGGAGGTCTCGCTGCTCCTGGGCAAGGCGCTCAAGGCCGCCGGGGAGTCCGCCGAGGCGCTGGTCTACCTCGACGAAGCCCAGAAGGAGTTCAGCGCGGCGGGAGCCTCGGACCGGGTCCAGCAGGCCCTGGATGCCGTGCTGGAGATCAAGCTCGCCCAGCGGCGGGCCGAGGCCGCCTCCACCGACGCCTAGCCCGGGGGCGGCCCGGCAGCGCTGCGCAGGCAGGACATCCGGCGCCGCCGGACTCAAGCCGCCGGGTTCCGCCGCGCCGCCAGACTTCGCTCCGGTCTAGACGAACGTCCGGCCGGTGAGCAACTCGAAAGCCTCCACGTAGCGGCTGCGCGTGCGCGCCACGACGTCGGCCGGCAGCGCCGGCGGGGGCGTGTCGGAGGCCTTGTCCCAGCCGGATTCCGGCGAGGTCAGCCAGTCGCGCACATACTGCTTGTCGTAGGACGGCTGCGCCTGCCCGGGCCGGTACGTGGCCGCATCCCAGAAGCGCGAGGAATCCGGGGTCAGCACCTCGTCTCCCAGGGTGATCACGCCGCTCGCCGCGTCGACGCCGAATTCCACCTTCGTGTCCGCCAGGACGATGCCGCGGTCGCGGGCGATTGCCTCGGCGCGGGTGTAGATCTCCAGGGTGAGCTCGCGCAGCCGCGCCGCGACGTCCTCTCCCACGAGGCCAACGACGGCGTCGTAGGTGATGTTCTCGTCGTGCTCGCCCACCTCGGCCTTGGCCGAGGGGGTGAAGATGGCGTCCTCCAGCCGTGACCCGTCGACGAGGCCGGCGGGCAGCGGGATGCTGCACACGGTGCCGGACTCGCGGTACTCCAGGAGCCCGGAGCCGGTGAGGTAGCCGCGGGCGATGCATTCGACCGGGAACATGTCCAGTTTCTTGCAGATCATGGCCCGGCCCTCGACGGCGGCGGGAACCCCGCCGTCGACCGTGGAGGCCAGGACGTGATGGGCGACGCCAAGCTGTTCGAACCACCACAGGCTCAGCTGGGTCAGGATGCGTCCCTTGTCCGGGATCTCACTGGCCAGCACGTGGTCATAGGCGCTGATGCGGTCGCTGGCCACCACCAGGACGCAGTCCTGGCCGATGCGTTCCGTGATGGCCGCGTCGGCGGGGACGTAAAGGTCGCGGACCTTGCCGGAGTAGACGTGCCGCCAGCCCGGGAGGTCCTGCGTGGCGGTGTCCAGGCCGCCCTTGGCCTTGGTGTCGGGCGTGGCGCCGGGCTGTGCGGTGCCGGAGGTCGGGGCTGCGGGATCTGTCATGTTCAGGCCTTCGCCTTCGACGCGGCCGGGGCGCCCGGCACCGTCACGTGGATTTGACCGCGGGCGGCCTTGCGGCCGATGTCCGTGCGGAACTGGCTGCCGTCAAGCTGGACAAGCTCGACGCCGTCGTACGCCCGTTCCCGGGCTTCCACCAGATCGGTGCCCAGCGCCACGACGGCGAGGACGCGGCCGCCGGCGGAGACCACCCGGCCTTCGTCGTCGAGCTTCGTGCCGGCGTGGATCACGTGGACTCCGTCCAGCGCGTCGACCTTCTTCAGGCCCCGGATGCGGTCGCCCGTCCGCGGCGTGTCCGGGTAGTTTTCGGCGGCCACGACGACGGCGACGGCCGTGTCCTTGGACCAGCGCAGCGGCTGCGCCTTGTCCAGTTCGCCCTTGGCGGCGGCCATGAGCAGCCCGCCGAGGGGGGTCTTGAGCCGGGCCAGGACGGCCTGGGTTTCGGGATCGCCGAACCGGACGTTGAATTCGATGACCCGGGTGCCGCGCGAGGTCAGTGCGAGGCCGACGAACAGGACGCCGACGAAAGGCGTGCCGCGGTGGGCCATCTGGTTGACCGTGGGCTGGGCGACGCGGTCGATCACTTCCTGGACCAGGCCTTCGGGGGCCCATTCCAGCGGGGTGTAGGCGCCCATGCCGCCGGTGTTGGGGCCTTCGTCGTTGTCGAAGATCCGCTTGAAATCCTGTGCCGGGGACAGCGCCACGGTGTTGCGGCCGTCGCAGAGGACGAACACGGAGACCTCGGGCCCGTCCAGGAATTCCTCGATGACCACGGTGCCGCCCGCGTCGAAGCAGCTCTGCGCGTGGGCCAGCGCCGCGTCCCGGTTGGAGGTGACGACGACGCCCTTGCCGGCGGCAAGCCCGTCATCCTTGACGACATAGGGGGCGCCGAAGGTGTCGAGGGCGTCGGCGGCTTCCCCGGCGTTGGAGGCGACGCGGGCCATGGCGGTGGGAACGCCTGCCTCGGCCATGACTTCCTTGGCGAAGGCCTTGGACGCTTCGAGCTGGGCCGCGGCCTTGCTGGGGCCAAAGACCGGAATGCCGGCGGCACGGACGGCATCGGACACGCCGGCGGCGAGGGGCGCCTCGGGCCCGACCACCACCAGGTCCACGCTGAGCTTGACGGCGAGCGCGGCGACGGCGTCGGGATCGTTAGCGTCGATCGGATAGGTGGGGACGAGCGCGCTGATGCCGGCGTTGCCCGGGGCCGCGTGGACCTCGGAAACGTTGGGGTCTGCAAGCAAGGAGCGGACAATGGCGTGTTCGCGGCCGCCGGGGCCGATGACAAGTACCTTCACAGTCTCCAAGGGTACGTGGTGCACCCGGCAGGCTCCTAAGCTGTGTCGGCCGCCGGGCATGCTCCCCCGGGCGCGGGGAGTAAGTCCACTCGCCGGACAATCCGCCAGCCCCGTGGCAACGAATGGCCTGTATGAACAAGCCCAGCATGAAGTCCAGCAAGCGGTCCCGCGGCGCCACAGCCCTGGCCGCGGTGGCCGGTGTGGCCGCCGCCGCCGTCGTCCTGTCCGTCGCGGAACTGATCGGCGCGTTCTTCACCACGCGGGCGACGCCCCTGATTGCGCTGGGCTCGACGTTCATCGACTTCACGCCGCTGTGGATGAAGAACTTCGCCGTTGAAACGTTCGGCACCAACGACAAGGCGGCGCTCTTCGTCGGCATGGCCGTCACGATACTGCTCCTCGCGTGCGTGCTCGGCATCGTGGCCTACCGGAAATGGGCGCTGGGCGTGGCCGGCGTGCTGCTGATGGGCGCGGTGATCGTTGGCAGCGTCGTAACGCGGGCCAGCGTCAAGCCAATCGATGCCGTGCCCTCCCTGATCGGCACCATCGCGGGGCTCGTGGTGCTGCGGCTCCTGGTCTCCCGGCTGTGGCGGATGCAGGAGTGGCCGGACCGGGCGGCGGACCTCGCCGCCAAGGAACCCGAGCGTCCGGCGACCACCCGGCGCGGGTTCTTCGCCGCCGCCGGCATCACCGCGGCTGCCTCGGCCGTTGCCGCGACCGGGGGCCGGATGCTCAGCGCCGCCCGCAGCAACGTGGCCGCGGCTCGGGAGTCGCTGCAGCTGCCCGCCCCCGCCAAGGCCGCCGCCGCGGTCCCGGCCGGTGTGCAGTCCAAGGCTCCCGGCGTCACTCCGTGGCTGACGCCGAACAAGGACTTCTACCGGATCGACACGGCCCTTAGCGTGCCGGAGATCAATGCCCAGGACTGGGAACTGCGCATCCACGGCCTGGTGGAGCAGGAAGTCCGGCTGACCTTCCAGGACCTCCTCGACGCCAAGCTCATCGAATCCCATGTCTCCCTGACCTGCGTGTCCAACCCGGTCGGCGGCAACCTCGCCGGCAACGCCAAATGGCTGGGCATGCCCATCCGTGACGCCCTGAAGATGGCCCGGCCGAAGGAGGGCGCGGACATGGTGCTTTCGACCTCGGTCGACGGCTTCAGCGCCTCCACCCCCTTGGAGGTCCTTCAGGACGGCCGCGACGCGATGCTGGCGATCGGCATGAACGGTGAGGCCCTCCCGCTCGAACACGGCTACCCGGTGCGGATGGTGGTCCCGGGGCTGTACGGCTTCGTTTCTGCCACCAAGTGGGTCGTCGACCTGGAGGTGACCCGGTTCGCCGACAACAAGGCCTACTGGACCCAGCGCGGCTGGTCCGAGCACGGCCCGATCAAGACCATGGCGCGGGTGGAGGTGCCGAAGTCCTTCGCCAAAGTCCCGGCCGGCAAGGTCGCTATCGGCGGGACCGCGTGGGCCCAGACCCGCGGCATCACCAAGGTCGAGGTGCAGATCGACAACGGCGCCTGGACCGAGGCCGTGCTGTCGGAAGAGGCCTCCCTCATCACATGGCGGCAGTGGTCCCTGGACTGGGATGCCACGCCCGGCCCGCATTACATCAAGGTCCGCGCCACGGACGGGACCGGCGAGGTCCAAACGGACAAGCGGGCGGATCCGGTGCCGGACGGCGCCTCCGGCTGGCAGTCGGTCATGGTGACCGTGGAGTAACCGGGGTATCCGCGTCCGGCACCATAGACTTGCTGCATGGCTTTGAACCCGCATGCAACTTTCACAGTCGACTCCGCCGTCGAGCTGGCAGTCATCGAACGCAGCGGCTTCGTGGAGTCCCGCCACATCGGCTCGGCGGTGGTGCTGGCCGCGGACGGAACCGTGGTGATTGAGCTCGGCGATGTCAACGCCCCCATTTTTGCCCGGTCCACCCTCAAACCGCTGCAGGCCCTCGCCTCGATGCAGTCCGGCGTGCCCCTGCGCGGCGCCCAGGTGGCCATCGCGTGCGGCAGCCACATCGGCTCCCTGGACCACATGGATGTGGTGGAGGGCATGCTCAAGGCGGCCGGGGCCAAGGAAGACCAGTTGCAGTGCCCGGCCGACTGGCCGCAGGACGAGACCGCCCGGAACTGGCTCGTCCAGACCGAGCGCGGCAAGTCCCGGCTCGCCTTCAACTGCTCGGGCAAGCACGCCGCGTTCCTCTGGGCGTGCACCGAAAACGGTTGGGACAAGAACAGCTACCTCGAGCCCAACCACCCGCTGCAGCAGCGGATCCGCTCCGTGATCGAGGAGTACTGCGGCGAACACATCTCGCACCTGGGCATCGACGGCTGCGGCGCGCCGGTGGCTGCCGTCTCCCTGATCGGCCTGGCCCGGGCCTACTCGAAGCTGGCGAAAGCCCCGGGCGACAAGAACTCCAACGCGCGCGCCGCCACGATCGCCACGTCCATGCTGGACTATCCGTGGGCCGTCCAGGGCCGCGGACAGGCCAACACCATCGTCATGGACGAGCTCGGCATCCTCGCCAAGATCGGCGCCGAGGGCGTGCTGGTCATGGCCACCCGCCAGGGCGTCTCCGTCGCCATCAAGATGCTCGACGGTAATATCCGGGCCACCACGCTCGTCGGACTGACCCTGCTCGCCGCCTCCGGCGCCGTCGAAATCCCTGAGGTGTCCAGTGTTTTGGACAAGGTGGTGGACCCGGTCCTGGGCGGGGGCCGCCCGGTGGGCAAGATCCGGCTCGGCCGGGCCGTCGCGGCCCTGCTGGACTAGCAGGGCCGAGGCTGGAAATGGCTGTATCGCGCCGTCGAATCGCCGTGGAAGAGGGCCGCGCGGCCCTCGCCGCATGGCAGGACGCCCACCCGGCAGCCCGGCCCGCCGGGACTGGCGACACCGGGACTAGCGGCGCCGTCCCGCGCACCACAATAGCGACGGCGGTGCGTTACTCCCTGGAGGAAGTCACCGCCCGGGCCCCCGGCAACTCGGTAGAGGTGCGCGTCCCGCCGTTCGGCGTCACGCAATGCGTCGAGGGCCCGCGGCACACGCGCGGCACTCCCCCGAACGTCATCGAGTGCGACGCCGCCACCTGGTTGGCGATGGTCAGCGGGCAGCTGAACTGGGCCGACGCCGTCGCGGCCGGCAAAGTGGCGGCCTCGGGGCTGCGCGCGGACCTGTCCGCCCTCCTGCCGCTCTAGGTCTGGTCCTTCAGCCGGTCCGGGGCCTCAGCCGCGCCCGATGAACGGCATGCCGGCAGCCGTCACCACGAGGGACCCCACGTTGGCCGACGCCGGCATTCCCGCCATCAGCAGCACAGCCCGGGCCGCCTCCTGCACCGGAAAGGTCGGCTCGGCCCTGCGGCTGCCGTCCGCCTGCATGGCCCCGGAGCCGCCGCCAATCTGGTCCAGGAGATCCGTGGCGGCGTTGCCGATGTCGATCTGTCCGCAGGTGATGCCGAACCCGCGCCCGTCGAGTTCAATACTCTTGGTCAGCCCCGTGATCGCGTGCTTGGTCACCGTGTAGGCGACGGTCCGCGGCCGGGGTGAATGCGCCGCGATCGAGCCGTTGTTGATGATCCGCCCGCCTTGGGGGTTCTGGAGCTTCATGGCACGGACGGCGGCCGCGGCGCAGAGCAGGGATCCGGTGAGGTTCACCGCCACGGTCGCGTCCCAGTCCGCCAGCTCGATCTCATCCACCGAGGCCGCGGGCCCGGACACGCCGGCGTTGTTGAACAGCACGTCAACCCGTTCCCATTGCCCCAGTGCCGCGGCGAAGAGCCGCTCGACGTCGGCGGCCACGGTGACATCGCACGGGACTGCGAGCGCCTGGCGGTGCCCGGCCGCCGTTTCAAGGAGCGGTTCCTCCCGCCTTCCCGCGAGCACCACCCGGTAGCCCTCGGCCAGCATGAGCCGGGCCACCGCACGGCCGATGCCGGAGCCGGCCCCGGTAATGACGGAGACCCTTCCGGGCGTATGGTGCTGGCTCATGCGGTCCTCCTCGACGGTTGCACGGTTGCCCGGCCAGCGTACCGCCGCGAAGGGACCCGGCGGCAGTGCTTCGCCGTTGCGGGCACCGCCGCCAGGAGGATCAGTTGCGGGCGCGTGACCGCTTTCCCGCGGCCAATGAGCCGCCGGTCGCGGTCAGCGAACGCCCCGACCCGCCGAGCGGCCGCCTGATCACGCGCGGTGTCGAGCCGGGCACGGCGGTCCGGGCATCGGAGCTGCCGTCCCTGATCAGCCCGGTTCCGGCGATCTCGCGCGCCTGGGCGACCCCGGCAACGGCCGCCTTCTTGGTGGGAAACGTGACCGAGACTGCCGCCAGGTTTCCCGCCCCGTCCATCATCCGAATCCGGTAGCCGCCCTCGGGCGCGTCCACGAGCTCAAAATATCCCGCCATTGCACAGTCCTCGTTTCCTGTATCCCCCGCCTTAATATTAGTAAGTATACTTACTTGGCGTCGGGCGGGGAAGCGCGGCAGATCCAGCCGGCGCCCTGGCGGCTCCCGGCAGCGCCCCCCAGAACAGGTGCACAGGTCTCACCACCGGGCTTCATCACGGGACTCGATCACGCGGCGAGACGAACTCGCGGTCCAGTCGCGGTCTAGTCGCCGTCTAAGAGTGTGGAGCGGCGCCGTGCGCCGGGTGCCCTTCCCCGCCGGGGCGGCCCGTGACCGCACCGGAGCGCATCGGTGCATCGCTGCGGCGCACGCCGTCGTCGTGCAGTTCCAGGGCGCTCATCACGAGGGCAAAGTGGCTGAACGCCTGCGGCGTGTTGCCCAGCTGCCGGCCGGCTTCGACGCCCCACTCCTCACTCAGGAGCCCGACGTCGTTGCGCAGCGCCAGCAGGCGCTCGAACAGTTCCCGGGCCTCGTGGCGCCGGCCGGCCCCGATCAGGGCCTCCACCAGCCAGAAGGAGCAGGCCAGGAACACCCCTTCTTCGCCGGGAAGCCCGTCGTCGCTCTCCGCCGGCAGATAGCGGCGCAGGAAGCCGTCATGCGTCAGCTCCCGCTGGACCGCGTCGATGGTACCGATGATGCGCGGATCATCCGGCGGAAGGAAACCCACCCGCGGCAGCAGCAGGAGGCTCGCGTCCAGCTCGGGCCGCCCGTAGGACTGCACGAAGGTGTTGCGGTCGGCGTCGAACCCGTTGGCCATGACCTCGGCGTGGATGGTGTCCCGCAGCTCCTCCCAGCGGTCCGCGGGGCCGATCAGGCCGAAGTCCCGGACGCCCTTGACCATGCGGTCCGCCGCGACCCATGCCATCACCTTGGAGTGGGTGAAGTGGCGCTGCGGACCTCGCATTTCCCACAGGCCGTTGTCGGGCTGGCGCCAGGCTGTCTCGAGGTGTTCCATCAGGGCCACCTGCACATCCCAGGCGTCGTCGGTGTGCTTGAGGAGCGAGTTCCGTGTCAGGGACAGACAATCGAGCACCTCGCCCCAGACGTCGAGCTGGAGCTGGCCGGCCGCGCCGTTCCCGGTCCGCACCGGGGCGGAATTTTCATACCCCTTGAGCCAGGGCAGTTCGAGCTCCGGCAGCCGGCGTTCGCCGTGGAGTCCGTACATAATCTGCAGATCCGCGGGGTCCCCGGCGACGGCGCGCAGCAGCCAGTCGCGCCACGCGCCGGCTTCCTCCGTGTAGCCCGCGGAGAGCAGCGCCTGCAGCGTCAGGGTGGCGTCACGCAGCCAGCAGAAGCGGTAGTCCCAGTTCCGGGTGCCGCCGATCTCCTCGGGCAGGGAGGTGGTGACGGCGGCCACGATGCCGCCCGTGGGGGCGAAGGTCAGGGCTTTGAGGGTGATCAGGGAGCGCTGGACCGCGGCGCGGTACGGCCCGGTGACCGTGCACTTGGCAGACCAGCTGTGCCAGAACTCCTCGGTGGACGCCAGCACAGTTTCCGGGTCCACGGTGCGCGGCCGGGACAGGTGGCTGGGGCTCCACGTCAGCACGAACGGCACGCGGTCCCCCGCCGAGACGGTGAAGTCGCTGACGGTGTGCATCCGTTCGCCGCGCAAGGGCGCCTCGGTCACGAGGTAGGCGGCGTCTGGCCCGGCGACCGCGTGGATCCCATGCTCATCATGGCGGACCCACGGCACAATGTGGCCGTAGTCGAACCGCATGGCCAGTTCGCCGCGCATCCGCACGGTGCCGCGGACGCCCACGACGATCCGCACGATGTCCGCCACTTCGTCGCGCGGCGGCATGAAGTCGATGACCCGGACCTTGCCCTCGGGCAGATCCCACTCCGTCTCCAGGATGAGGGTCCCCTTGCGGTATCGGCGCCGCGTGCATTCTCCGCCGCCGGCCGGCGCGAGCAGCCAGCGACCGGCCGCGGGGGTATCGAGAAGCGCGCTGAAGCAGGCGGGGGAATCGAAGCGCGGCAGGCACAACCAGTCGATGGACCCTTCCGTGCTGATCAGGGCGGCGGTGTGCAGGTCGCCGACCATTGCGTAATCCTCGATGCGTACCATGACACTTACCCTGCCACACCGGCCCTCCGTGTTCGAGGAGGGAGCACGAAGAGGCGGCCCGGGAAGGGCATTCGAGGAAGGGACTAGGATCCATCCATGTTGAAAAGAAACTTCGGACTATCCGCCCTGCAGGTCTCCGCCCTCGGCTTCGGCGCCGGCCACATCGGCTACGACGGCGTGTCGGAGCGTCAGGCCCACGAGCTCCTGGACCGGGCGCTGGAGCTCGGAATCACCTTCATCGACACCGCCCGGGGCTACGGATTGTCCGAACAGCGCATCGGCAGCTGGCTCCCGGCGCACCGCGAAAACGTCGTCCTGTCCACGAAGGTGGGGTACGGCGTCGAGGGTGCCGCCGACTGGAGCGCCGCGGCGGTGGAAAGGGGCGTGGACGAGGCGCTGGCGACGCTCCGCACTGACGTGATCGACGTCGTCTTCCTGCACTCCTGCCCCCTTGACGTGCTGCAGCAGGGCGACGCCGTGCAGGCGCTGCTCGCCTGCGTGGCGGCCGGCAAGGTCCGGGTGCCGGGATACAGCGGCGAGAACGAGGCTCTCGCCTGGGCCGCCGAGGCCGGCGTCTTCGGCGCCGTGCAGTCCTCCGTGAACCTGGCCGACCAGCGCTCCCTCCGGGAGGTGCTGCCGGGCGCGGCACGGAATGGGCTGGGCGTGGTGGCCAAACGCCCCCTGGCCAACGCGCCGTGGCGGCATGCGGACCGCCCGGCCGGGGTGTACGGCGAGACGTACTGGGACCGGCTGCGGGAGATGGGACTGGAACCCGACGTCGATGACTGGACGGGCACGGCGCTGCGGTTTTCGGCGTACAGCCCGGGTGTGTCCACCGCGATCGTGGGAACCTCCAATCCGGCCAACCTGGAGGCTGCGGCGGCCGCCGTCGCGCGGGGGCCGTTGCCCGACGCGGAGCGGCAGCGCTGGGAGGCCGCGTTTGCCGCGCACGCCGCCGACTGGGCCGGCGAGGTCTAGGCGGGCCGGCAACGCCGGGACGCGGAGCGGCGGCGAATGGCTGACTACGAGCGGCCCAACCACACGGGCGCACTGCGGATCGGGACCTCAGGGTGGAGTTACGACCACTGGGAGGGGGTCCTCTATCCGCCAGGCCTGCCTGCCCGGGACCGGCTGGCGCACTACGCGGCCCGCTTCGACACCGTGGAGCTGAACGCGAGTTTCTACCACTGGCCCAGGGAGACCTCGTTCGCCAGCTGGCGCCGACGCCTGCCCGAAGGCTTCATGATGTCCGTCAAAGCCCCACGCGGCCTGACGCACGGCAAGAAGCTCTACGCCCCCGAGGCCTGGGTGGAGCGCATCACGCGGTGCTGGCACGAGCTCGGCGACAAGCGGGCCGTCCTGCTGGTCCAGCTCCCCCCGGACTTTGCCCGGGACGATGCCCGGCTGGACTACTTCCTGGCCGCGTTGCCCGAGTGGGTCCGCGTCAGCGTGGAGTTCCGCCACCCGAGCTGGGACGACGCCGGCGTCTACGCCCTCCTGGAGCGGCACGGCGCGGCCTACTGCGTGATGAGCGGTGCGGGGCTGCCGTGCATCCTGCGCGCCACGGCCCCGTTCGTCTACGTCCGGCTGCACGGCCCGGACCCGGACGTCCTCTACGGCGGCTCGTACTCGGATGACGACCTGCAGTGGTGGGCGGCGCGGATCGCCGAATGGCGGACGGCAGGCAAGGACGTCTTCGCGTATTTCAACAACGACGGCGGCGGCAACGCCGTCCGTAACGCCGCCACACTGCGCCGGCTGCTGGGCGAGCGCTTTCCCGGGTAAGGCCGCCGGGGTTCCGTCGGGGGTTCCGGCACTGTGAAAGAGTGGAGGCATGGAATTGGCGTCTCAACCAGCGCAGCAACTGCCCGTGTCCGGCAACAGGGCATTCCGGCTTGCCCACTGGGTGTCGGACACCGTCAACAGCCTCCGCCTCAGGACGGCCCGGCGCTGGAAGTTCGTCCCGCAGACGGTCGCCTATCAGGGCTACGGTTCTACGCAGTGGGTCCGGGTGCTGGGCCGCGCGGTCCTCACCAGCAAGCCCATCCCCGGCAGCAAGGCCGAGCGGCTTGCCCTGAACGGCAACCAGAATTTCCGCGGCTGGCGGGCCTTCACCAGCGTTCCGATCCAGTTCACCGAGGTTGAGATCGAGATCGGCGGCATTACCACCCGGGTGCACGCGGACCGCGGCGGCCTGGTGGACACCGTGGTCCCCGTTGAGCTCACCCCCGGCTGGCACACGGCCGTGCTGCGGGCGGAGGGAACCGAACCGGTCGAAGCCAGGATTTTCGTGATCGCCCCGGACACCCGGTTCGGGATCGTCTCGGACATTGATGACACCATCATGGTCACCGCCCTCCCCCGGCCTTTCCTGGCGCTCTGGAACACCTTCGTCCTGAACGAACGCGCCCGGATGGCGACGCCCGGCATGGCCGTTTTGATGGATCGGCTCATGGTGGAGCACCCGGACGCCCCCGTGATCTACCTGTCCACCGGCCCGTGGAACGCGGCGCCCACCCTGGCCCGCTTCATCACCCGGAATCTCTATCCCTCGGGCACACTGCTGCTCACGGACTGGGGCCTCACCCACGACCGCTGGTTCCGCAGCGGCCCGGAACACAAGCGGCGCAACCTTGAGCTGCTCGCCCAGGAGTTCCCTAACATGCGCTGGCTGCTGTTCGGCGACAACGGCCAGCACGATGAGGAGATCTACTCCGGTTTCAGCCAGGAGCACCCGGACCTGGTGGCCGCGATCGGGATCCGGCAGCTGTCGGCCAGCGAGGCCGTCCTCGCCGGCGGCCACTCCGATTCCGGCGACCACTCGGGATCGGGCGTCCCGTGGATTTATTCGCCCGACGGCGCCGGACTCGCCAAGGGCCTGCAGGACCTGGACCTGCTCTAGCCCGCGGCGGACGCCGCGCTCCGGGTCGCGATCACCTCCTGCAGCCAGTAGTACGAGGCCTTCGGCGTGCGCACCTGGGTGTCGAAATCGACGTGGACCAGCCCGAACGGCTGTTTGTAGCCGGCGGACCACTCGAAGTTGTCCATGAGGGACCATACGTAATAGCCGCGAAGATCCACGGACTCGGCGGCGCCGCCCGGACGGATGGCTTCCAGGGCCGTGCCGAGGTGATCCGCCAAGTACCGCACCCGGCGCTCATCCGGAATGATCCGCCGGTCCGCCGCGGCGTCCCGGACCACAATGTCCTCGAAGCTCGCGCCGCCCTCGGTGATGTACACCGGCGGCAGGTCGGGGTAGCGCTCCGCCATCTCGGCCAGGGCGACGGACATGTATTCGGGTTTGACCGGCCAGCCGTACGCGGTGGTCTCGGTATCCGGGAACGGCGCAATGTGGAACGGCGACCCTGGCGTCCCGCTGAGGTCGTCCCCCATGGCCTCCGCCATGCTGGGCGGCACGGCTCCCTCGCCCGGACCCGAAGCGACGCGGGTAGGCATGTAATAGTTCAGGCCGTAGAAATCCAAGGGCTGGGAGATCAGGTCCATGTCCTCGCTGGAGGGGCTGAACGAGGATGAAAAGAACGTCGCTGCTCGGATAACGTCGGGATACTTGCCGAGCAGCACGGGATCCGCGTAGAGCCTGTTCTGTGCCACGTCCATGAGTCCGGCGCTGAGCTTGTCCAGCGGGTTCGCGGTGGCCGGGACCATCGGCGAGTAGACGTTGGTCACGCCGATCTCTCCGCGGACCTTGGCCGCACGCAGCGCCTGCAGCGCCAGGCCGTGGCCCAGCAACTGGTGGTGCACGCTGGGCAGCGCCTTGAGCATCAGCGCTTCGCCGGGGGCGTGCATGCCCAGGGCGTAGCCGTTGGTGGTGACGGTGGCAGGCTCGTTGATCGTCACCCAGCGGTCCACGCGATCCCCGAAGGCAGCGGCGGCGATGCCGGCGAACTCGCCCAGCCGGTATGCGGTGTCCCGGTTCATCCAGCCGCCGGCCTCCTCCAGCGGCAACGGGGTGTCCCAGTGGTAGACCGTGGCCATGGGGGAAATCCCATTTTCCAGCAACAGGTCGATAAGCCGGTCATAGAAGTCCAACCCGGCCGGGTTGACAGGGCCGCTGCCGCCAGGCTGGATCCTGGGCCAGGACAGCGAGAACCGGTATGAATCGATCCCGAGGTCCTTCATCAAGGCCACGTCCTCGGGCATCCGGTGGTAGTGATCACAGGAGATGGCGGCACTCTGGTCCTCCACGATGGACCCCGGCTTCGCGGCGAAGACGTCCCACCCGGACGGACCGCGGCCGTCCACGTCGAGGGCGCCCTCGATCTGGAAGGCGGACGTCGCCACGCCCAGGGTAAAGCCGGACGGAAGAAGGGCAGCCAACTCCTTGGCGGAAGAGTTCATCGACGGGACCTTTATGTAGTTTCGGTGATGGTTGACTGATTTTAGGCCTCCCCCGGGACCGGCGCCACGAACCTCGCCGGTTTGACGCACGCCGGGGCATTGACCAGTGTTGATCCGTGCACGTGAAAATTGAACATCCCGTCGGCCGCCGGCCTTCGCCGCCGTCGGCCCGGCGCGGACCGGGCCCGCAGGGAGCGGCTCTCCTCGGCTTCCTCGCGGTTTCCCATGCAGTGGCCTACCTGGCCTCGCAGGTCATCATCGCCAACGCCGGCGGGTGGTACGCGGCGGCGGACAAGGCTCCGTGGACACCGCCGGCCTGGGCCTTCGGATCGGTCTGGATGGTGCTTTACACAGCGATGGCAGTGGCGGCGTGGTTGGTCTGGCGGCAGCGCCCCGGGCCCGACGCTGGGGTGGGCTCCGGGGTGGGCTCCGGGCAACTCAACCGCGCCATGACGGTCTACGGCATCCTGCTGCTGCTGAACCTGGCCTGGGCGCCGCTGTTCTTTGGCATGTATCCGATGATCGGCGCTGCAGCTCTCTGGCTTGCCCTCTTTATCATCGTGGCGCACGCCGTGGCCGCATCCGCAACCGCGGTCCTCTTCGGCCTCGCCAGCCGGGCCGCTGGCCTGCTCATGCTGCCCTACGTCTCGTGGATCGTGTTCTCGTGCAGCCTGAACGTCTACGCGGCCGCCAGCAACTGAGCTGGCATCCCGCGCCGCTTAGAAACCCGCAGTCTCGGGCCCGAGGAGGAAGTCCTTGGCGTGCGCCACCGCCTTCCGGAAGGCGTCGTTCCGCAGGCCCACGAGCTGTTCCGCCTCGTCCGCGGAAGGCTCCAGATACTCCGTGAAGCCAGGCCGCAGCACCCAGATATCACCCGCGGGCGGCAGGTAGAACACCCCGAAGGAACGGTGCTGGTTGTCCTCGGCCGTCCAGACCGGGACCACCGCCAGCGCCGCCCCCGTGTCGACATTGATCCATTGGGCCCGGGGCAGCGGAGCCTCGTGGGCCTCCGGATCCAGGAACGGTGCCGTGCCCTTGCCCCAGCGCTGCTCGAATCGTTCGTGGAACACCGGCATCAGGTGTGAATCGTAACGGCGCCATGCGCTCATGGATGTTCTCCTCCTAAGTGGGAGCGGCTGGCCAATCTTGTTGGCAGCTACGCCAGCCGCCTCTGCTCAAGGACCTAGATGTGGGGGCTTCTCCGGGCCGGGCAGTGGTTCCCACCGCACCGGGAGCACCCGCAGAAGCGGTTCCCGGCGCCGGATGATGCGCACCGGGATGTCACGGCCGCTTTGGTCGCCTTGGCCGCGTTGGCCGGCGCTGCCCTTCGAAGTGCCGGCGGGAACGGGCTTCCGGCGGCCGCCGGCGTCGTAGTCGGCACGGGCCCCCGGGTCCCGCAGCACGGTGAAGGCGTGCAGGATGGCGCCAACCTCGCCGGCGTCGGCGTCGGCGTCGGCGTTTCCGGCGTCGGCGTTTCCGGCGTCGGCGTCGGGATGGTGCCGGCGCATCAGCGCCCGGAAGGCACGGCCGATCTCCTGCCTGCTCGCGTCCGGAGACACGTGCAGGAGTGCGTAATAGCCGCGGGGGTCAGGGTTGTGCGAGGGCATTGTCGGGCTCCGCCAGGTGAAGCCGGGCCCGGCGCCGGCCCAGTGCTCGACGCCGGGCCCCGGGACTATTTGCCGATTTCCTGCAGGTTGTCCTGCGAACGGGTGATTTCAATCTTCCGCGGCTTGGCCTGCTCCGCCACGGGGATGCGAAGGGTCAGGACGCCGTCGGCGTAATGCGCCGTGACGTTTTCGGTGTCCAGCGTGTCACCGAGGATCAGCTGGCGGCTGAAGACGCCGCGGGGGCGCTCCGAAACCGTGAGCTCCACGTTGGGCTGGGCGGGGTCCCGCCGCTCCGCCCGGACAGTGAGGACATTGCGTTCAATATCCAGTCCGATCGAGTCAGCATCGACCCCCGGGAGGTCGAACGCGACGACGAAGACGCCGTCTTCCTGCCATGCGTCCATGGGCATGGCCGCGGGGCGTGCCACGGTCCCGAACACCTGCTGGGCGAGCCGGTCAAAATCACGGAACGGGTCCGTCCGAACTAACATCATTTCCCACTCCTTTAGCGCGAGTTGGTCGACATTTTCCTACGACTTTATGCCTACACCCACCACAAGTTTTCTATGCTGGCGGGTATAGATTTTTTATAGCACCGGTGAAACACTGATGCAAGGGAAAAGTTGCCGGAACGGGAGGAAAGACCATGGCGCCACGCAGCTCGCAGTCAGGGTTGTACGCCATCTCCGTGGTGGCGCAACTGGTCGGCACGGGGCAACAGAATATCCGGCTCTACGAGCGCCGGGGACTGCTCGCCCCGGATCGCACAGCGGGGGGCACCCGGCAGTACAGCGACGCGGACCTCGTGGCCCTGCGGCGGATCGGCGAACTCCTGGCGGAGGGCCTTAACCTGGCCGGCGTGGCCAAGGTGATGGAACTGGAGGCAGCCAATGCCAGGCTGCGCGCCGAACTCAAGCGGGCGCGCAGCCACTGACCGCGATCAGTTCCGGCAGCGGTCTCTTTTGGCCGCGGTCGTTTTCGAGGGGCGCTTAGTCCTGGCCGGCGTCGGCGGTGGACAGCGTCCCGGTGATCTGCTCGCCCTTGATCCGTGCGGTCCGCCAAGTGTCCAGCGCAATGACGGCGCCCAGAATCACGAGCGAGATCGAGAAGGCGCCCAAGGCATCGGTCAACCAGTGGTAGCCGAGGTAGAGACGGCTGACGGCGGCGAAAAAGATCCCAATGCCCGCCACAATGAAGGCGACGACGGCGGAGCGGGGGTTCGTCCGGCGCGAAAAGACCAGGTACGTGGTGACCAGCAGGAAGTCGCACGCGCCCAGGACGTGACCGGACGGGAACGAGAACGTGGTGTCGCCACCGAAGAGCATGAGGTTGATCGGAGGCCGGTGACGTTCCACGATGTGGCCGATGACCTGCGCCAGGATCACGCCGGTCAGCATGGCGCCGGCCAGGAGCATGGGCCGCCAGGCGTGCTTGGCAAGCAAGCCCCAGGCCACGGTCACGACCAGGACGATGATCGGCAGCCCGATGGGGCCGAAGACGATCGCAAGGATGATCATGATGGTGGTGGCCGGTTGGGCGCGCAGGGTCACGAGCCACGACCGGACGGGCTCGTCTGCCGCCGAGATGCCGTCATGCTGGAGGACTCCCGTCAGGATGATCACGAACAGCACGAGACCTGCGATCATCAGGCCGACGGCGGTGCGGTAGAGGTTCCGGCGCGCCGGCTCGCTCATGTATCGCTCCTCCACGACGAACTTCTCGTGGAAGGTCCGCCACCGTCCCTGCGGTTTCCCTGCTTGAGCCTCTGCCATGTCGTCATGCCGCCTTTGCGCTGTGTTGAAAATAATCTCCCCGCTGAAGATTATCCCCGTTATCTGCAGGGTCATAGGCAATCGGGCCGCACGGAACGTGCCGGGCCGAACCTCATTGCCGCCTTCGCCGTGAAAGAGGCCGAGGTGCACTTCACCGCGTTTGCCCGCACGCCACGTTGATCTGCCCTTCGGAGGAGACAGTTTGGGTCGGAGCGGACGAGACTGCCTCTCGGCAGATTTCTAGGGCCGAAGGTCCCGGATCGAATGGAAGCCGGAACGGAACCGCAGGTCAAGGGCGCACCGCCTGCCCGGCACCTCTTTTGCCGTCAAAACCGGGCCCTCAGGGGATTTGACGGGCCCACAAATATGACGTTAGTGTTCCTGCAACTATTGGGGCCAAGAAGAGACCTCCAAGAAAGACAGTGCCATGACCCACGTTACCCAGACCATCGACATCCAGGTCGACAGCCGGCAGGTCCTCGATGACCGCCTCAATGAAGCCGTTCGCGGCCTCCAGCGGCTCGCAATGACCACAGGAACCCACGGCATCCTGCTGACGCGGCACAAGCCGGGCCACTACACGGCGGCCCTGTCGGACCAGGTGCCCTTCGGCACCACCCGCGAGCTGGTGCACTAAGCCAGCGATCAACCGGACGCTGATAGCCGGACCCAAAAAAGCCAGGTCCCGGGCGGCTGAGCATCGACTCGCCGCCCGGGACCTTTTTGGTGCCGGTTCCTCCCCTGCGCCACGGTTGTCCCAGCGCGGCCCGGGACGCTAGCGGCCCCCCTCGAGCTTCCGGCTGCGCTGCTCCTGGGCCATCGGCCCGTACGGATAGACGCCGACGCGCGGCCGGCTCACCTCGGTCAGGCGCTCCGCCTCCCCCGCGGTGAGCCGGAGGTCCGCCGCCGCGAGGTTGTCCGCGAGCTGCTCGGTGGTGCGGGCGCCCAGGATCACCGAGGTGACCGCGGGCCGGTCCGCCAGCCAGGCCAGCGCGACCTGGGACGGGCTCACGCCATGCCGCCCGGCGGTTTCCTGCACCTCGGCGAGCACGTCCCAGGTGCGCGGATCGGCGTTCCGGGCCTCCCAGGCCTCCATTCCACGTTTCGGATTTTCGCCGAGCCGGGTGGCCCCTGCCGGCGGCTGGTCGCGCTGGTACTTTCCGGAGAGCCAGCCGCCACCGAGCGGCGACCACGGCAACAGGCCGATCCCGGCGTCGAGCGAGGCCGGGACGATCTCCGACTCGATCTCGCGGACCAGCAGGCTGTACTGCGGCTGCAGCGTCACGGGAGCGCTCCAGCCATGGGCCTTCGCCACGTGGACGGCCTTGGTCAGCTGCCAGCCCAGAAAGTTGGAGAAGCCGTAGTAGGCAATCTTGCCGCTGCTGACGGCGTCGTGCAGGAACCGGAGGGTCTCCTCGAGCGGCGTGACCGGGTCCCAGGCGTGCAGCTGGTAGAGATCGATCTGCTCCACGCCCAGCCGGCGCAGCGAATCATCCAGCGCGCGGACCAGGTGCCGGCGGGAAGTCCCGACGTCGTTCGGGGCCTGGCCCATCGGGAAGCGGCCCTTCGTGGCGACGACAGCCCGGTCTCGGACCTCGGTCCGGTCTGCCAACCAGCGGCCGATGATTTCCTCCGAAACCCCGGAGCTGTACACGTCCGCGGTGTCGATGAAGTTGCCGCCGGCCGCGAAGTAGTCGTCCAGGATGGCGCGGGACTGCTCCTCGGTGGCCTCGGCGCCGAAGGTCATGGTGCCCAGTGCGTAGGTGGAGACAACGGCGCCGCTGTTGCCCAGGGTGCGGTATTGCATGGAACTCCTCAGTGGTCGGGATCGGTCTGCTTGGTGGATGAGCCGGGTGCTTCAGTCTTCGGTCGGGGTGGTCCGGTTGGGGTGGTAATTCCGCCAGCTGTGCTCCGGCGCATAGCCCAGGACCCGTTTGGCCTTGTCGATCGAGAGCAGCGTCTCGTGCTCGCCCAGGTCCTTGACCACTTTGACGTCGGGGAAGACCTCGGCGGCCAGGCTGGCACTGGAACGGCTCATCACGGTGTCCTCGTTGGCGATGATGAACGCCTCGAAGCCGGGCTGGGCATGCTCCAGTGCCCGGGCCACCGCCTGCGCGCCGTCGCGGCCGTCAATGTAGCCCCAGAGGTTCCACTTGCGCAGCCTCGCGTCGTGGTCGAAAGAGGGGAACTCCTCGTAGTCCTCCGGGTCCATCACGTTGGAGAAGCGCAGGCCCGTGATGCTCAGTTCCGGGTCCCAGCGGGTCAGCTGGATGGCCATCTGCTCCTCGAGGTGTTTGACCAGGGAGTAGGTGCTTTCCGGCCGCGCCGGGTATTCCTCGTCCACCGGGATGTAGGGAGGGTCGACGTCGAACGGCAGCCCCAGCACCGTCTCGCTGGAGGCGTAGACGATCTTCTTGATCCCGGCCCGGCGGGCGGCCTGGAACACGTTGTACGTGGACTGCATGTTGTTCTCGAACGTGGCGGCATCGGGCGCGTGCCCCGGGGCGGGAATCGCGGCCAGATGCACGACGGCGTCGAAGCCGGCATGGCGGTCCTCCAGGCCCAGGAGCACATCCACCGCCTGGCCGTAGTTGCGCAGGTCCACTTCCGTGAACCCGCGGCCGCGTGCGCCCGTCCGGTCCAGGTTGGTCACCTCGTGGCCGTCGTCACTGAGCCGCCGCACGACGCTCCGTCCCAGTTTTCCGCTTCCTCCGGTAACAGCAACTCTCATCAGGATCTCCTCGGTTGGCAGGCTCTGCGGACCGTCATGGTCCGGCAGGTGGTCCGGTGGCGGGCCGGCGCCTGGTCCGGCACCGGCAGTCACTGTTCCACCCTAAGGGGAGGCCCGCGCGGGGCCCAGCCCCGCGTGACTTTCGGCCCTAGGCAGGCCCGGGAGCAGGGGGAAGGCTGGGGAGCATGAACGGTGATCAGCGCATTGTCGTGGGCGTGGACGGTTCCGAGTTTTCGACGACGGCGCTCCGCCTCGCCGGGCGCATGTCCACGGGGCTGAACGTCCCTCTGGAGGTCATCACGTGCCTGGGCACGTCCGATTTCTTCCTTGCCTCCCATCTGCCGGAGGACAGCATGCCAACCACGACGCAGCTGGAGGAGACCGCCAAACGCCTCGTGGACCAAGCCTTGGAGCGCGCGTTTGGTGACTCGCGCCCGGAAGGGCTCACCCGCTCGGTCAAGTTCGGGCCGCCGGCCAAGGTCCTTATCGATGAAAGCCAGAACGCCGAAATGCTCGTGGTGGGCAGGCGCGGGAAGGGCGGTTTCCTCCATCAGGTCATGGGCTCGGTGAGCGGGGCCTGCGCGGCCCACGCCCACTGCCCGGTGGTGGTGGTCGGCGAGGGACCGGACGACCGTCAGGGCGCTCCGGCCGCCGGATGAGGTCCGTCGCGTGAACGGCCCGCACGTTCCGGAACGGATGCGCGGACCGCTCGCGGCACTCGTTGCGGCGGGGGCCGGGGCCGCGTACGTTCTGGCTGTCCGGCCGCGGCTCCTGCTCTGGGGCGCCACCACCCAGGAGGCTGCGGGGCCGCTCGCGGGGGACGAGTTCGTGCCCACCCCGCGCATGCAGAGCACCCGCGCCGTGACCATCGCGGCCCCGGTGTCAGGCGTCTGGCCGTGGCTTGTCCAGATGGGCGCCGGACGCGGCGGAATGTACTCCTACGACTGGCTCGAGAACGCCGCGGGCCTGGGCATCCACAGCGCAGACAGGATTCACCCCGAGCTGCAGCAGCTGAAGGTGGGCGACACCGTTGCGCTGTCCCCCGACGGCGGCCTGTCGGTCCGGCTTCTCCAATCCCCTACAGTGCTGGGCCTGGGCGGAACCATCGATTTGCGCACGCGGAGGATGTCGCCCGACGGCGTGCCTCCGGCCGGCCCCCGGGTGGAGGTCGGCTGGACGTTCGTGCTGCGCCCGGTGGGGAGCCATGCCAGCAGGCTCGTCTCACGCACCCGGTACGACTATTCACCCCTGGCCGCGGGGCTGGTCCTCCGCGCGCTTCTGGAACCGGCGCAGTTCCTGATGGAGCGGCGGATGCTGCTGGGCATCCGGAACAGGGCTGAAGGCCGCAAGACGCGCCGCATCTGACAGTTCAGACAGTTCAATTCAGACAGTTCAGTTCAGGCAGCTCAGACAGTGCAGGCAGTTCAGACGCCCGCAGCCCGCGGACTGGCCCCGTCCGGGAGCAGCATGTAATCGACAAACCAGTCCCGTGCGAGGATGGCCGCCGCAGCGAGCGTGCCGGGTTCTTCGAACAGGTGTGTCGCGCCCTGCACGACGGCGAGCTGGCTGGGGCTCCGCATCATGGCCTTGGCCTTGCGGTTGAGTTCCAGGACCTCGTAGTCCAGGCTCCCCACGATCAGGAGCGTGGGCGCAGTCACGGCGGAGAGCCGCGGGCCGGCGAGGTCGGGGCGCCCCCCACGCGACACGACGGCCGCGATCCGCGCCGAGGGCTCGGACGCCGCCCACAGCGCCGCTCCAGCGCCCGTGCTGGCACCGAAGTAGCCGACAGCGCACGAGGCCGTGTCCACCCGGGTGGCTAGCCAGTCCGTTGCCGAGGACAACCTGCGGGCCAGGAGTTCGATGTCGAAGACGTTGGCGCGTTGGCGTTCCTCCGCGGGCGTCAGGAGATCCAGCAGCAGCGTCCCCAGGCCGGCCTGCTGCAGGACCCCGGCCACGTAGCGGTTCCGGGGGCTGTGGCGGCTACTGCCGCTGCCGTGGGCGAACAGCACCACGGCCCGGGCCGGGACCGGGAGGTGGAGCTGGCCCTGGAGCCGCACCCCGCGGGACGGGATTTCCACTTCCTCGTCGACGTCGGCGGCGCTCCCGGCGCGGGTCCCCGGCGCGGTCCGGTATGGCTGCGGCGCAGTTTCCAGCCGTTTGGCCGCGAGATCGAGCAGCCGCACCACCTCGTCGTCGTCGGTGGGCGAGAAGTCCCGGTAATGGTAGCCGACGGCGGTGAACTGGCGGGGGGTCGCCAGGCAGACCACCTCATCCGGTTCGGCCAGGGTCGCAAGCGTGTCCGCCGGGGCGACCGGAACGGCCAGAATCACCCGGGCCGCGCCCAGCTTGCGGGCGATGCGGCAGGCGACGCGGGCCGTGGAGCCGGTGGCGATCCCGTCGTCGACGATCACCGCGATGCGTCCGGTGAGGTCCTGCCGGCTCCGGCCCTTGCGGAACAGCACCACCCGGTTTTCCAGCACAGCGCGTTCGCGCTCTTCAACCGCCTGGAGTTCGGCCTCGCTGACCCGTGTATGCGCCAGGACCTGCTCGTCCAGGACCTTGGCTCCGCCCTCGCCGATCGCCCCCATGGCGAGTTCGGGCTGG
Organism: Arthrobacter sp. YAF34; assembly: GCF_052113245.1. Taxonomy (NCBI): domain Bacteria; kingdom Bacillati; phylum Actinomycetota; class Actinomycetes; order Micrococcales; family Micrococcaceae; genus Arthrobacter; species Arthrobacter sp. YAF34. Next base: position 107,416 of record NZ_JBFRCV010000007.1, on the reverse strand, counting down.
TAGGGAAGCCCGAGTTTCCGCACCACGATCACGTCCAGGGGGGCGTCCAGTGCGGCGGCCACTTCAAAGGCGACCGGGACGCCGCCGCGCGGCAAGCCCAGGACCACAATGTCCTGGCCGCGCAGTTCCGCCAGACGCCGGCCGAGTTGCCTTCCGGCGTCGACCCTGTCTCCAAAAATGCTCATGGGCTATGGCTTTCCAGTCGAGACGTCGGCCATCGGCCCCATCAGTTCCTGTACTGCGGAACTGGCGTCCCGACGGGCCCTGCGGGACCGAAATGGACGACATGGCCGCTCAATCCAACTATCCGCCAGCGGCCTTAACCCGGTGAGGGCCTTTGTGCCCGGTTTTACGTCGGCGGCGCCAGCCCGGTCCGCGGTTGACGAGCAGGGGCCTTGCCGCGGGGACGCTGAAGCGTGCGGCCCGCCGCGCGATGTGGTGGCTGCGGCCGCGGCGCCGGACCGGGGCGGCCCTGGGCGGGAGGGGCTGTTGCGCGGCGCGGGCGTAGAACCAGACCTTGGCCAGTTCCACCAGCACCAGGTACACCGCAGCCATCCCGAGCAGGGCGAGGAAGAACGGGACCGGAAGCGGATCGAAACCCAGCACGCCGGCCAGGGGCGAGAAGGGCAGGTAGACCCCGAGGGCCACCACGCCCAGGGAAGCGCCGATGAGTCCCGCCGACGGCCTGCTCCGGAAGAACGGGACGCGCCGGGTCCGGATGACAAAGATGATCAGCGTCTGCGTGACGATGGACTCGATGAACCAGCCGGCGCGGAATTCGCCGGGCACCGCGTCGAAGACAAACAGCATCAGGGCGAACGTTGCGAAGTCGAAGATGGAGCTGATGGGGCCGAACAGGAACATGAAGCGCCGGATGAAGCCGATGTCCCAGTGCGACGGGGCCACCAGCTGCTCCTTGTCCACCCGGTCCCCCGGGATGGCCAACTGGCCGGCGTCGTAGAGGAGGTTGTTCAGCAGGATCTGGCCCGGCAGCATGGGCAGGAAACTCAACAGCACCGAGGCAATGGCCGCGCTGAACATGTTGCCGAAGTTACTGGAGGTGCCCATCAGGACGTACTTGATGGTGTTGGCAAAGATCCGGCGGCCTTCCATGACACCCTCGGCCAGGACCCCCAGGTCCTTGTCGAGAAGCACGACGTCGGCGGCGTCCTTGGCGACGTCCGTGGCGCTGTCCACCGAGATGCCGATGTCCGCGGCGTGCAGCGCCAGGGCGTCGTTGACGCCGTCGCCCATAAACCCCACGGCGCCGCCGCTTTGGCGCAGCAGCCGGATGATCCGGGCTTTCTGCTCGGGCGAAACGCGGGCGAAGATGCTGGCCTCCCGCGCGGCGGCGGCCAGCTCGGGATCGGACATGGCCTCCACCGCGGCGCCGCTGAGCGTTCCGCCGGAGAGAACCCCGAGTTCGTCGCAGACCTTTTCGGCCACCCGGGCGTTGTCGCCGGTGGCGATCTTGACCATGATGCCGAGCGCCTCGAGCTGGTCCAGGGAGGCCCGGGCGTTGGCTTTGGGCCGGTCCAGAAAGATGAGGAACCCGGCCAGGACCAGGTCCTTTTCGTCAGCGGGCGTCAGGTCCTCCAGCCCGTCCGCGCGCCGGGTTCCGACCGCCACCACCCTGGATCCGGCGTCGAACTGCCGGTCCAGCACCGTCTGCACCTCCGCCGGCGTGCCCACGCAGAGGGCGAGGACGTCCTCCGGCGAGCCCTTCGTGATGATGCGGGCGGGCCCGCCGGCCTCACGCACCAGCACGCTGGTCCGGCGCCGCTGGTGGTCGAAGTCGATGACGTCCAGCCGTTCGTAGCGCTCCGGCCGGAACTCCGCGGCATCGGCTGATTCCCAGAGGGCGGCATCCAACGGGTTCAGGCCGACGGTCGAGCGCCTCGCCTCGGCGTAGTCGGCCTCCGTGGCAAGCAGACCGAGGGTCAGCAGTTCAGCCGGCGGGATGCCGGGGCTGGCGGGCAGCGCGGCGGTGAAACTGATCTTGCCTTCGGTCAGCGTCCCGGTCTTGTCCGTGACCAGAATGTCCATGTCGCCCAGGTCCTCGATGCAGACCAGGCGCTTGACGAGGACCTTCCGGCGGGCCAGCTGCCGGGTTCCCGTGGCCAGGCTGGTGCTGACCACCGCGGGCAGCAGCTGCGGGGTGATGCCGACGGCGATCGCCAGCGAGAACAGCAGCGATTCGATGACGGGCCGGTGCAGCAGCAGGTTCGCGACAAAGATCAGCGACGTCAGCCCGATGGCCACCTGCAACAGCAGGAAAGAGAAGCGTTTCAGGCCCAGCTGGAACTCGGTCTGCGGCTGCCGCTCGCCCAGGCCCAGCGCGATCCGGCCGAATTCCGCCCGCCCGCCGGTGGCGACCACCACTGAGGTGCAGCTGCCCGACTGGACCACGGTCCCCATGAAGACGCAGCTGCTCAGGTCCCCCAGCGGGGCATCCGGCGGGACCGGCGCAGGATCCTTGGCGGCCGGCAGCGATTCACCGGTCAGGATGCTTTCATCGCACAGCAGGTCTTTCGCCGCGAGCACCCGCATGTCAGCCGGCACGATCGCCCCGATCGCCAGGTGGACGACGTCGCCGGGCACCAGCGCGGTGACGTCGATTTCCCCCGGCGTCCCGTCGCGGACGACGACGGCGCGGTGCGTGACGCGCGAATGCAGGGCCTCAGCGGCACGTTCGGCCCGGAATTCGTTGCTGAACCCCAGGCCGACGCTGACCAGCAGGATCACGCCGATCACGATCGCGTTCGTGGCGTCCCCTAGGAAAAGCGAAAGCCCCGCGGTGATGAGCAACAGGATCAGGATGGGGCTGGCCAGCTGCCGGCCCAGGACCGACCACCCGCTGGCCATATGGGTCCGCACCGCGTTCGGCCCCACTTCCGCCAGGCGCCGGGCTGCTTCGGCACCGCTGAGTCCGTTCTCGCCGGAGCCCAGCTCTTCCAGCACGGCGGCCGCGGGCCGGCCCGCGGCGCGGGAGATCGGCAGAGGAGCGGACTGGGAGTCCTTGAGGTCGAGCTCTGGCATGCGGAATCCGTTCGTGACGATTCGTCTAAGCCACAGCCTACGTCCCGGGCAAATAGTTCAGGAGGCTTCGGGCCCGATCACCGGGTGGAGCCCGCGTGTCCGGATGGATATACTCTCCCGGTACGGTTTTGCAGCAAGCCGTTGGATTGTTCTTCGATCCGGCCGGCAGCTGCCGTATCCGCCACTTGCCGCGGTGGGAAGCGCCGCCGGGTCGTCTTGACCTGAGTGAAACGGCGCAACAGATAAGTGGCCAGCGAGTCAACCGCAAATTCAATAAATCAGCACCTGCAGGAACTGGTGCTCAGCAGCTCCGACGTCGAAGAGTTCCTTAGCGAGCTCGCCCGCATCTCGGCGCGCAGCCTGTCGGAGCCCGGCGACGAGATCCTGTGCGGCATCACGCTCCTGCGGCACAGGAAGGCGGCCACCGTCGCCAGCAGCAGCCTCGCCGCGCAGGCCATGGACGAAATCCAGTACGCCTACGGCGACGGCCCGTGCATGACGGCGTCCCGGGAGCAGGAAACCGTCCACATCGAGGACGTTGAACGCGACGGCCGCTGGCCCCAGTACGCGGCGACGGTCCGCGGGCACGGGGTCCGCTCCATCCTGGCGCTGCCGTTCCTGCTGGAAGGCGAAACCCGCGCCGCCTTGAACCTGTATTCGCACCGGCCGGGCCGGTTCGATCACCGCGCCACGGAACTGGCCCGTGATTTTGTCCACCAGACCTCCATGGCCCTGCGGCTTGCGGTCCGGTTCGCGCACAACAGCGATACAGCTGCCAACCTCATGGCCAGCCTGGAAACCCGGACCGGGATCGACGTCGCCGTCGGGATCATCATGGCGCAGAACCGCTGCAGCCAGGACGAGGCGTTCGAGCTCCTGAAGTCGGCCTCCAGCGCCCGGAACGTCAAGCTCCACGCGGTCGCGGCCGGCGTCGTTGAGGCGCTCGGGCAGGGCCCCACCCGGACGCACTTCGAGGTCTAACGCCCGGCGCGGATCTCCCGGACCAGCCAGTCAACAATCATTTGGCCGGCGCCGAAGCTGCTCTCGGCCCGGTGCTGCTGCTCGTGCCAGCGCCCGACGTCGGAGTTCACCGCGCCGCGGATGTCCAGATAGCCGGTCAGCGGGCAGTCGTGGACCGCGTGCGGATGGGGCGATCCCAGCCGCATGAACTTCCAGTGGAAGGCCAGCGCGCCCAGGCCGGTCTGGAGTTGCCGCCCGACGCCGGGTCCGGCGAAGTCCTCCATCCAGCCGGGCACCTCGGCCGCCGGCATCGGCCGGGCGAGATGGTAGCCCTGGCCGTATTGGGCACCGAGCACCGCCGCCGCCTCCGTCATGCCCAGGTCCTCCAGCCCCTCGGCGACCACCGTCATGTCAAAGTCCCGCCCGATCTGCACCAGGGTGGCGATCAGGCTCAACGTTTCCAGGGGGTTCGTCCGCAGGCCGGTGAGCATGTCCCTGTCGATCTTCACGGTGGTGAAGGGCAGCATCGAAAGGCGTTTCAGGCTGCTGTAGCCGGCGCCAAGGTCATCCATGGCCACTCCCACGCCCAGCGCGACCAGGCGATTGAGCGGACCGCTGAGCAGATCCCAGTCCGTCGTCTCGGTCTCCAGCAGTTCCAGCACCAGGCGTTGGGGCACGATCCCGTGCCGCAGCAGCGCCTGTTCGATGAACCGGGGGCACTCGGGGTCAAGCAGCGTCGAGGGCGCAATGTTGACGGAGACTTTGGCGGCGAGCCCCGCGCTGTCCCAGGTCGCGAGCTGGGCCAGCACCTGGTCCAGACCGGTCCGGAACAGCTGGTCCGTCTCTGCGGCGGCCAGATCCGAGAGAAACGCGGCCGGCGGCAGGTGGCTGCCGTCGTCGAGCTTTAGCCGGGCAAGGGCTTCAAAGAGATAGACGCCCCCGTTCAACAGATCCACCGCCGGCTGCATGAACATCTCCAGCCCGCCGCCGAACAGGCGCTCCTTGTACCGGGCCGCCGCGTCCGCTGCCGCCGCCGGCCCGGTATCCGCGGCACGGCCAGGTTCGGTTCCCGCCGCCTGCCGGCCCGGGGCCGGCACCGGCGAAGCACCGGCGCCGCCGGCGTCCGGACCAGCGCCGCCGGCCAGTTCCCACCAGCCGCCCTCCGCAGCGCCCCGCGACTTCGCGGCCCGCAGGGGCGCATCGGCCTGGCGCAGCAGTGCCTGCAGGGTGGTTCCGTCCCGCGGCGAGAGGACCACGCCCGCGCTCATGGCTATGGAGATGCCCTCTCCTCCCCCGTCGAACGGGGCATCAATGCTGCCGCCGAGCCGTTCGAACACGGCCGGCAGCGCGGCCTGCGCCCGGGCCTCGGGAAGGTCCTCGATCACCAGGACGAACTCGTCTCCGGCGATGCGTGCCAGGAATTCCCCTGGCTGGAGACGCGCCTGCATCCGCGCGGCCCAGCTTGTGAGGATCAGGTCGCCCGCCTCGTGTCCCAGCCGGTTGTTGATGTCTTTGAACCCGTCGAGGTCCACCAAGCCCACGGCCAGGTTGACCGGGGTGCCCGGGGTGCCCGGGTGGGTCTCGGCGACGCGCGAGAAGTGGGCGTCGAGGGCTCCCCGGTTGGGCAGCCCGGTCAGGGCATCGTGGGTTGCCTGGAAGCGGAGCTGCTCATGCAGGGCCATCCTCGCGTTGATGTCCCGCTGGACGCTCACGAAGTGGGTCACGCGGCCGGACTCGTCCCGCAGTGGCGTGATCTTGAGGGCGTTCCAGAACGGCGATCCGTCCTTGCGGTAGTTGAGGATATCGCCCTGGAATATTTCACCCCGGGCCAGGGCCGCACGGATTGCGGCCGCCGTCTCCGGCGCGGTGCCGGGGCCCTGGAGAATCCGGCAATTACTTCCGAGCACTTCAGCCTCGGAATAGCCGGTGATGGCGGTGAAGGACCGGCTGGCGTGCAGGATGTTCTGTGCTGCGTCGGTGATGAGGGAAATCTCGGACGTGGCCGCAAGCGCCCGCAGCAGCAGCTCCCGGGGGACGCCGTCGGCAACGTGCGGCAAGGCAGCCGGATCCACGTTTATCATCCCGCGAAAGGACATACAGACCACCTTGAGAAGTTCAGTCCGGGGACAGAGATTGATAAGTTCACTGACAGACTAACCGCGCGGGAGCTCCCGCGGCCCGAGGCCACGCCTGGCCCGGGGCGGGCCAGGGGCCCGCGGCGGACCCGCCGAGGGTCCGCCGCGGGAATGCCCCTGCCCCCCATCGTTTACGCCGGGTTCCCCGGCAGCACCTGACCGACCGCAGCGTTCAGGCCCGCGAAAGCCAGAATCGCGTCCCGCACTTCGACGGCCCGGTTGTGCTGCACGACGTGCCCGGTTCCCTGCACTTCCAGCAGTTCCCCCCGGCGCGCGAGCCCGGCCAGCCGGCGGCTCCAGCCCGCATTCGCCACGGGGTCGTTGGCTCCCCGCACCACGAGGACCGGCGCGGTGACACCAGTGATTTTCTGCTCCGTCGGGTACTCCATCATGACCCGCAGGGTTTTGATGTACCAGACGGGCCCGCACCTCAGGTAGTCGGTGAAGACGAGCGCGTTCGAGGAGGGGCTTTCGTAGAACAGGCAGTCCCGTCCCAGCGCCAGGGCCTGCTGCGCCACCGTGCGGCGTTGGGGGTCCACCACCGGTCCCATCAGCACCAGGTGGGGAATCCGGCCGGGCTCCTGGAGGGCTGCCTCGGTCGCGAACTGGGTACCCATCGAGTGGCCTACCAGAACGAATTCGCTCACGCCCAGCTGATCCATGGCGCCCAGGATGTAGCGGGCGTACTCGGCTACGGAGAGCGTGCGCCCGGGCCTGGGCGTGGCGCCGAAGCCCGGCAGATCAATGGAATAGGTGTCCATTGAGCCGGCCAGGAGCCGGTGCAGGCGGCGCAGGTAACGGTGTGAGGCGCCGATCCCGTGGATGAGCACGACGGCGGGCGCAGTCGGACCGCCGTCCCGGGTCCCGCCGTCCCGGGACGCGACTCCCCGGGACGCGAAAACGTGGCCGGTGTGGCCCGCCGCGTGGACCTCCATGCGGACGGGGCCGCTCATGCCGTGCGTGAGCGCAGCACGGTGACGGACCGGTCCCGCACAATCAGCGAGGTCACCGGGGCCTCCACGTGCTGCTCCGGGTCGGTGGAGAGCACGAGTTCCCATTCCTGCGCGGGGGCGGCCGGGACGGTGAACTCGACGCCGTTTCCGGCCGCGTTCAGCAGCACCGCGAATGCATCGGCGCCGTCGTGCTCCAGCACAAAGGCGATGGCGCGGTGGTCCGCCGTCCAGTCCTCGGCGGTGAAACCCTCGGCGTCCGCGCGGAGCACCCGGACGGTATCGGCGCCGCCGGCCTCGGGCGCGTGCCGGAACCAGGCCGGACGGAGCGCCGGGTTCCCACGGCGGAGGGCGATCAGCTCCGTCGTGAACTGCAGCAGCCCCTCATCGATCTTGTTCCAGTCAAACCAGGAGATCTCGTCATCCTGGCAGTAGGCGTTGTTGTTGCCGCCCTGGCTGCGACCGATCTCGTCGCCGCCGAGAATCATGGGCACGCCGGTGGACAACAGCAGCGTTGCGAGGAAGTTCCGGCGCTGGCGGTCACGCAGCTCGTTGACCGCGGCGTCGTCGGTGGGCCCTTCGACGCCGTGGCTGGCCGAGCGGTTGTCGCTCTCGCCGTCGTTGTTGTCCTCGCCGTTGGCCTCGTTGTGTTTCTCGTCGTAGGCCGTCAGGTCCGCCAGGGTGAAGCCGTCGTGGGCGGTGATGAAGTTGACGCTGGAGACCGGGGCCCGGCGGCTTCCCTCGTAGACATCGGGGCTGCCGAGGAAACGCTGGGCGAAGTCACCCAGGATGTTTTCGCCGCCGTGCCAGAACTCGCGGGCGTCGTCGCGGAACTTGCCGTTCCATTCGGACCAGTCGGCCGGGAACCCGCCCAGCTGGTAGCCGGCAGTGTCCCACGGTTCGGCGATCATCTTCACGGGGGCCAGTACCGGGTCCTGTTCAATCAGGGTCAGGAAAGCGCTGTGCAGTTCGGCACTGCCGTCCTGGCGGGTCAGCGTGGTGGCCAGGTCGAAGCGGAACCCGTCGACGTGCATCTCGGTCACCCAGTAGCGCAGCGAATCCATGATCAGCCCCAGGGCCGCCGGGTGTCCCACGTTGAGGCTGTTGCCGGTGCCCGTCGTGTCGAAGTAGGCGGACTCCTCGCCCTCCACCAGGCGGTAGTAGGCCCCGTTGTCGAGGCCCTTGAAGGAAAGCATCGGGCCCATGTGGTTGCCCTCGGCCGTGTGGTTGTAGACGACGTCGAGGATCACCTCGAGGCCGGCCGCATGGAGTGCCTTGACCATCGATTTGAACTCGGCGACCTGGCCGCCGCCGTCCCCCGCGGCGCTGTAGTCCCCGTGCGGGGCGAAGAAGCCGATGCTGTTGTAGCCCCAGTAGTTCCGCAGGCCCTTTTCTTCCAGGTGGCTGTCCTGGACGAATTGGTGCACCGGCAGCAGCTCGACGGCGGTGACGCCCAGATCGGTGAGGTGCTTGATGGCGGCCGGGTGGGCCAGGCCGGCGTAGGTGCCGCGGATCTCTTCCGGAACGTCCGGGTGCTGCTGCGTGAAGCCCTTGACGTGGACTTCGTAGACCACCGTGTCGGCCAGCGGGGTCCGCGGCCCGGCGTCGGGGGTGCCCTCGTCCCAGTCGAAGGCACGGTCCGTGACCACACAGCGCGGTACGGCCGGGGCGGAGTCGGTGGGGTCGAACTCGGCGGGATTGTTCAGATCGTGGGCGAAAACCGCCTGGCCCCAGTCGTAGCCGCCCTCAATGGCGGTGGCATGCGGGTCTAGGAGCAGCTTGTTGACGTTGTGGCGCAGCCCGGCGTCGGGGTTCCAGGCGCCGTCGACGCGCAGGCCGTAGCGGGTGCCCGCGGTGACGCCGGGAATGACGCCGTGGAAGACATGCCCGGTCCGCTCCGGAAGCGTGGTCCGGGTCTCCCGGCCGTCGTCGTCGAAGCTGCAGAACTCCACGGAGTCCGCGGTCTGCGAGTAAATGGCGACGTTGGCGCCGTCGTGGCGCAGGGTGACGCCCAGCGGGTACGGGAGGGAACGCGTGGCGGCTGCCGGGGTCATGAGGGCTCGTTTCTCTGCAGGATGGTCAGGCCATTCTAGTAAGCATGCTGACTAAATGGCTGACGCCATGCGGAACGCCGGAGCCGCCGCGTCTGGTTGCGGAGGGTCAGGTGTCCCGCTTGTCCCGCTCTTCGAACTCCTCATCCAGGTCGTAGTGCCGGAATTCCGTCTCCGGGTTCGGTTCCCCTTCGGCCACATACTCGTGGTCGAGCTGGCGCTGGACCTGGCTGTCGAGGACCTGCAGGTCCTTGTCCCCGACCTTGCTGAGGTCCTCAGGGAAATCATCATCCGGGGTGAGGTGCAGCTTCTCGGTCATGGCATTGCCTAGGCGACCTCGGGCCCGACGTTGACCAGCCAGTCCACGCCGAACTTGTCCTTGCACATGCCGAAGATGTCGCCCCAAGGCGCCCTGTCCAGCGGCATGGCGACGGTGCCGCCGTCGGCCAGTTTGTCGAAGTAGCCGCGGAGCTCAGCCTCGTCGGACCCGGTCAGGGACACGGAGAAGTTGTTGCCGGGGGTGTAGTCCATGCTGTTGGGCGTGTCGGCCCCCATGAGGACCAGGCCGGCGTCGGTCCGGAGCTGGCCGTGCATGATCTTGTCCTGCTCGGCCGGGTCCTCGCTGGCGTGGTACTCGGCGAACGTACTCATGGTCAGTTCTCCGCCGAACACCGACTGGTAAAACGTCATGGCGTCCTTCGCGTTGTCGCGGAAGCCGAGATAGGGATTGAGCGTGGTCATGTCCGGGACTCCTTGCTGCTGGGAGCGTCGGCCGGGGCGGCAGCGACGACCGTGCACATTACACGGCATATCCTGCCCCAAAACCGGCACCGTGGGTAGGTGCCCTGCACATGACCGCTTCGCCCACGGGCTCCTGCGCTCCTGCCCGGTTCCTGCCTGCGCTCCTGCCCGGTTGCTCGCGGCCGGGACCGGCGCCGGCCGCCGGAAAGGCCGGAAATCCGGGCGTCGCCGTGCCTGGGCGGCGGAGCAACCGGGAAGGAGCGCGGCCACAGGAGTCAGGCCGTCTGACCCGCGTGCTCGCCCTCGGCGATTTCCTCAAGGAGCTTGGCGTTGAAGGCCGGCAGGTCGTCCGGATTACGGCTCGTCACCAGGCCTTGGTCCACCACGACCTCCTGGTCGGTCCAGTTCGCGCCGGCGTTCTTGAGGTCCGTCTGGAGCGTGTAGTACGAGGTCAGGTTCCTGCCATTGACCACGCCCGCCTCGATCAGCAGCCACGGGCCGTGGCAGATGGACGCGACCGGCTTGTGCTGGTCGAAGAACGCCCGCGTGAAGGCCTGGGCATCCTTGTCCGCGCGGAGGTGGTCGGCGTTGACCACGCCGCCGGGGATGACCAGGGCATGGAAGTCGGCGGCATCGGCCTGCCCGACGGCGAGGTCGACGGCGAACGTCTGGCCCTTCTCGGTGCCGTCGTAGCCCTGCAGCTCCCCGCTCTTGGGCGAAACCAAGGTGGGTACTCCCCCGGCTTCCTTCACGGCGTCCCAGGGGCTGGTCAGCTCCACTTGCTCCACACCGTCCGTCAGCAGGAACGCGACTTTCTTGCCCGAAATATTGTGCTGTGAAATATGCTGCTGTGAAATATCGTGCTCTGACATGTGTCCTCCTCGTGCCGGGGCGCGGGGCCGGGCCGCGATTGTCCGCAACCGGCGTCCGCGCAAAGACTCACTTCGCTTGCAGTCCCAACTCTAGGAACCGGCAAAGTAATAAGCAAGCTGATCATTAGACGTGGCCGGACGCGCCAGTCGGGGGTCCGGCGAGCTGAGAGAATGGGCCAATGAAAGTTGCCTTCGGACTGCTGGCCCTGGTCGCCATTGTTTGCGCCGGCAGCGCGCTGGGCCGCAAGATCAACGTCTCGGTCCCCCTGCTGCTGGTGCTGGCCGGCGTCGTGTGTTCCTTCCTCCCGTTCGTCCCAACGGTCGAGCTGAACCCTGAGCTCGTGCTGATCGGGCTGCTGCCGCCGCTGCTCTACGCGGCGGCCCTGCAGACCTCGCTGTTCGATTTCGGCTCCAACCGCCGCGCCATCGGCCTGCTGTCGGTCGGCTACGTCATCTTCGGCACCGTCGCCATCGGCTTTGTGGTCGCCTGGCTGTTTCCCGAAATTCCCCTGGCGGCGGCGATGGCCCTGGGCGCCGTCGTCGCGCCGCCGGATGCCGTGGCCGCGACCGCCATTGCCCGCAAAGTGGGCATGCCCCGCAGGATTGTCACCATTCTGGAGGGCGAATCGCTGGTCAACGACGCCACGGCTCTGGTCTGCCTGCGTGCCGCGATCGCTGCCATCGCCGGAACCGTGTCCGCCGCGGCAATCGCCGGCGGCTTCCTGCTGGCGGCCGGCGGGGGCCTGGCCGTGGGCATTGCAGCGGCATACGTGCTCACCGGGCTCCGCAAGCGGATCCGCAACGTGGCCATCAACACCTCCACCTCCCTGGTCGCGCCGCTCGTGGCCTACCTCCCGGCGGAAGCAATCCATGCCTCCGGCGTCCTGGCCGTGGTGGTGACCGGGCTGATCATGGGGACCAAGGCGCCGTCCATGCCGAACGGCGCCGCACGGCTGAGCCAGCGCAGCAACTGGCACACGGTCCAGTTCCTGCTGGAGAATTCCGTCTTCCTCCTGATCGGGCTGCAGGTCCGGACCATTATCGACGGCGTCCAGGGTGACTCGTTGGGGCAGGGCCGGATCTGGATCGGCTGCGCCGTGGTGCTGCTGGCTGTACTGGTCCTGCGCCCGGTCTGGGTCTTCCCCGCAACGTACCTGCCGCGGCTCATTCCCGCGGTCCGGCGCAAGGATCCCTCGCCGCCCTGGCAGTTTGCCGCGATCGTGTCCTGGGCCGGCATGCGCGGCGTGGTCACGCTTGCCGCCGTCCTGGTCCTGCCGGAAGGGCTGGAGCACCGGTCCGTCCTGATCCTGATGGCCCTCGTGGTGGTGGGCGGCACCCTGACCCTGCAGGGCTTCACGCTCCCGGCCCTGGTCCGGCTGCTGCGGGTGAAGGGACCGGACCCGCGCGAGGACGCGCTCAACCAGGCCTCGCTGATGCAGCTGGCCACGGCCGCGGGGGTGCAGCGGCTGCAGGAACTGCGCTCCGACGCCGACCCGCCGGAAGTCGTGGCGATGCTGAAGCGGCGCACGCAGGAGCGCGGGCTGGCGGCGTGGGAGAAGCTGGGCCGCCCGTCTGCGGAGGCCGCCACCCCCAGCCAGCGCTACGCCCAGCTGCGGCTGGCGATGCTGGACGCCGAGCGCGCCAAGGTCCTCGAACTGCGGCGCGGCGGCGAATACGCCCACGAGGTCCTGGCCGGCGTCCTGGACCGCCTGGACGTTGAAGAGTCCATGCTGGATGCCTCGCTGGAGGAACCGGACGCGGGCGGCGGTGGCGGCGGCGAGGGAATCGCCCGGCCGGGCGGGGTGTGCCCGCATCTGGAGTCAGCCCCGGACCCGGCGGTCCCGGCGGGCGCCTTCTGCGCCGCGTGCGATCGGGAAGGAACGACGACGGTACACCTGCGGATGTGCGTGCACTGCGGCAACGTGGCCTGCTGCGATTCCTCGCCGGGCACCCACGCCTACAAGCACTTCCAGGCCACGGGCCACCCGGTGATGCGCAGCATTGAGCCGGACGAGGACTGGCGCTGGTGCTACGCGGACGAGCTCCTCGGCTAGGCCGGCGGCTCCGGGCTCCCCGTCCGTACGGCGGGCCCCGTCCGTACCGCGGGCGCGGAAGCGTGCCGCGGGCGTGCGCCAGAGAGGCCCTGTTCACGGACGATTGCCGTCCGTAGGCTGGGAAGGGACCTGCACCCCGCCGCCGTCGGACGAAAAGAGGACATCGTGGACAACCAAGACATCCTGGAGCGCATCAAGGCACTGGTGGAGGAAGAACATGTCCTCCGCGAAGGCCCGGCCCAGCCTGCCGCGGCCGGGACCGGGGCCCCGGACATCCTGAGGCTGCAACAGGTGGAACAACAGCTCGACCAGTGCTGGGACCTGCTCCGCCAGCGGCGCGCCAAGAGGGACTATGGCGAGAACCCGGACGAGGCGGAGGTGCGGCCGGTCAGCGAGGTGGAGGGCTACCAAAGCTAGCCTTCGACCGGGGCCTGACGGCCGCTAAGACCATGCAGATCGCGCTGTTGGGAGACGTCATGCTGGGCCGGCTCGTGAACCGGCACCTGGCAACGGCCAGTCCCGCCGATCCGTGGGGTGACACGCTGGAGCTCCTCGGGCGGGCCGATCTGCGCATCGCCAACCTCGAGTGCGTCCTGGCGTCCGGCGGGGTGCCCGAGCCCGGCAAGGTCTTCCACTTCCGCTCGGACCTGAAGAACGTGGCCAGCCTGCTCGCCGCCGGGATCGACGTCGTTTCGCTGGCCAACAACCACGTCCTGGATTTCGGCCAGGACGCGTTCCGGGAAATGCTCCCGGCCCTTGATTCCCACGGCATTCTGCATGCCGGGGCCGGCCCGGACCTGGACGCGGCCAGGCGGCCGGCCGTGCGGCGCGTGGGCGCCGCCGACGTCGGCGTCATTGCCTTCACGGACAACCAGCCCGACTGGGAGGCCGGCGACACGAACCCCGGTATCTACTACGTCCCGGTGGAGGAGGATGCCGCGGACGGCGCCCGGCGCGGCGCGGGGCTCCTCGAGCTGGTCCGGCGGACCAGGCCCGGCGTCCAGCTCCTCATTGTGTCGGCACATTGGGGCGGCAACTGGGGCTCCGGGGTCCCGGACCGGCATCGGAGCCTCGCCCGTGACCTCATCGAGGCCGGCGCCGACGTCGTGTTCGGCCACTCGCCGCACATCTTCCGCGGCGTCGGTATCCACCGGAGCCGCCCCATCATCTATGGCGCTGGAGACTTCGTTGACGACTACGCTGTGGACCCGGACGAGCGCAATGACCAGTCGTTTCTCTTCATGCTCGAAACCGACGGCAGCGAGCCCCGCACGTTGCGGCTGTACCCCACTGTCATCGCCGGTTTCCAGGCCCGCCTGGCCGGACGGTCAGCGCCCGACATTGCTGCCCGGATGCGGCGGCTGAGCATGCACCTGGGCACGTGGAGCGAGTGGAACGCGGCCGAACGATGCCTGGAGATTCCGCTGCAGCAGTCCGGAAGCCCAGGGTGAAGGCGGCCGGTCCCAAGAGGTTCCGTTTACATTCCCGAAACATGGCGGTCACGCGATCTTCACGCCGCCGCGATTCCTGTAACGTGCCCGCAACTTTTCGCCTCATTGCCGGAAACATGGCTCCGCGAGGATTAAGTCCGGATCGGGGGGCCGGCGGCGACGTGTCCCGGTTCGGATGAACGACGAGAAGGGACTCACCGGTGGAACTCACTGCTGGAAGCGTCTGGATGATTGTGTCGGCGGCGCTTGTTCTGTTGATGACCCCCGCACTGGGCCTCTTCTACGGCGGCATGACGCGGGCGAAGGCCTCGCTCAACATGATGATGATGAGCTTCGTCTCGATCGGAATCGTTGGCGTCGTGTGGGTCCTCTGGGGCTACTCGATGACCACGGGCCAGGGCGTCCTCGGCGTGTTCGGCAATCCCTTCGCGAGCTTCGGCCTGAGCAACGTCATCGGCTCGCCGGACTTGATCAAGGCCGGGTACAGCGCCACGTTTGCCATTCTCACCGTCGCGCTCATCAGCGGCGCCATCGCGGACCGCGCGAAGTTCACCTCCTGGGCCCTGTTTGTCCCGGTCTGGATCACCCTCGTTTACTGCCCGCTGGCCTTCATGGTCTGGGGCGGGGGCCTCATGAGTGCGGGCGGAGCCGTCAGCGCCGTCTTCGGCCAGGTCATCGATTTCGCCGGCGGCACCGTGGTGGAAATCGCGTCCGGCACCGCGGCACTGGTGCTGGTCCTGATCCTGGGCAACCGGCACGGCTTCGGCAAGGACCCCGGCCACCGCCCCCACAACATTCCCTTCATCATGCTCGGCGCGGGCGTCCTGTGGTTTGGCTGGTTCGGCTTCAACGCCGGCGCCGCCACCACCGTGCAGCAGGCCGGCCTGATCTGGGTCAACACCCTCGCGGCGCCCGCCGCGGCCATGATCAGCTGGCTGGTCACGGAGAAGGTCCGCCACGGCCACCACACCTCCCTGGGTGCCGCGTCCGGCGCCGTCGCCGGCCTGGTGGCCATCACGCCGTCGTGCGCCAACATCAGCCCGCTCGCCGCGCTGGGCCTGGGCCTCGTGGCCGGTGCGGCCTGCGCCGTGTTCGTGGACCTGAAATTCAAATTCGGCTTCGACGACTCGCTCGACGTCGTCGGCGTCCACCTCGGCGGCGGCCTCATCGGCACCCTCGCGCTGGGCCTCATCGCCCTCCCCGTGGACGGCACGGGCGGCGGGCTCTTCTACGGCGGCGGCCTTCACCAGATGATCGCGCAGGCCGTGGCCGTCCTCATCACGGTTACGGTGTCCGGGCTCGGGACCGCGGTGATCGGCCTCGCCATCCACAAGACGCTCGGATTCCGGGTCAGCCGCGAGGACGAACTCGCCGGAGTGGACCGGTCCGAGCACGCCGAGACCGCCTACGCCTTCGCCGAACTGGGCTTCAGCCGGTTCAGCCCGTTCGGCCACCACGTCCGTGCAACGCACGCCGAGCACACGGCGGCGCCGGCCCGTGCAGTCCCGGCAGCCCAGCGCGAGAAGGAAGACAGCCTGGTCTGACGGCCCGGCTGACGGCAGGGGACGGATTGCAGAGGACGACGGCGGGACCTCCCGCCGTCGTCCTCGTTCGTGGCTCTTGTTCGTGGCTCTTGTCCGTTGCCGAAGCCCGCTGCCGGGGCGGCTGCGGCCCCGCTCAGGATGCGGGGTGCGTGTACGCGATCCGCTCGAAGGAGAGCACGTCAGGGGTTCCGGCCGGGTTGCTAGTGACCTTGAGCCAGTCCCGGGCGTTGCTGGAGCCGTCCACGGTGACCCGGGTGAGGTTCGTGGCCGCGGCTGCCTGCCCGTAGAAGGAAAGCCAGGAGGAGCCGGCAGCCAGCGGGTGGTCCTGGTTGTAGACGTGGCTGTCGCCGTTGATCAAGTAGACGGGACCGCCGAAGGCGTTCGATTCCTCGATTAGCGTCCGGACTAGCGGCTTGTAGGCCCCGAAGTCCGCCTGGGACGGGTTGGTGACGGTCGGGTCGAACATGTCGGCCTGCGTCATCACGACGACGGCCCGGCTGCCGTCCTCGCGTGCCTTCCGGAAGGTGTCCTTGAGTTCGCGGATGTCAGCGGCCGTGCGCCCGCGCACTTCGCTGGCCTGTTCCGCGGTGGGCGCCGTCTTGCCGAGTCCGGACCAGGGCAGCATGGAGTTGTCGCTGCCCGGAATGTTGACGGTGGTGAATGCGATGCCGCGCTTCTGGAAGGCGACGTTTTCCGGATACCCCTGGCGGGCCTGCGACGTGACCTTCATCGGCTGCCCGAGGGTGGTGCCGGGCCGCGGGAAAAAGGTGTCGCGGACCTTTGCCAGGCGCTCGAGCGGGTTGTAGGCCCCGTTGTTCGGCCGGTGGCAGTCGGTCCACTCGTTGTCTCCAGGCGTGTAGACGAGCGGCAGGTCAAAGGCGTCGAAATTCTTCCGGATCGCCTCGAAGTACTGGTCGGTGCACTGTGAGGAGCCGTTCTTGATATCCCCCACGTGCCCGACGAAGGACAGTTCCTTGTGGGAGTTGAGGTCCTGGATGTAGGACGGGAACGCCTGGATTTCAGCGTCGCCGTACGGGACGTCGCCAATCACGGCGAAGCTGAGCCGGCCCCGGGAGCCGTTGACTCCATTGCCGCGCTGGTCCTGGCGTGCCTGGCCCGATTGTCCGCGGCCGGCGGCGCTGCTGTCATCCGCTGCCAACGCCGGGGCCGCCAGCAGCGACGCCGACATCATGGCTGCCGCTGCAGCAGCCATCATCAGACGGTTCATGGGGCGCATCTCGTTCTCCTTAGTCTGGTCTTCAGCTTCCGGGCCAAGGCTAGGGTGCTGATCCGAACGGAAGTGGTCCCTAAGGTGAACTCTGTCTCCGGTGCCCGCAGCGCAAGTTTTTCCAAAGGTCCCTGTGTATCGCATGGCCTGAGGCCTAAGATGTTGGGCGGGGGGCACTCGATTTAGCGAACTCGCTTATGGGAGGCCACGATGTTCAGCCAAGCCAGCCGCAAGGCGTCAAAACCGCAGCTAACATCGGTGGCGCGGGCCCCGCGCAAGTACCGGCGGCGGGCCCTTCCCAGACCGGACGGATTCTGGTTCGGGCGCACCATGGCCGCCATTGCAGCCTTTGCCCTGGTGATCGCGGGCAGCCTGGCCGTGGCAGCGCCCTCGACCGCGGCTGAGACCCCGCACAGCTACATTGTGGTGCTGAAGGACGGCGTCGTGGACCCCGGTGCCGCCGCGCTTGCCCAGCAAAGCGCCTACGGCTTTACGGCATCGAAGATCTACCGCCATGCCGTGAACGGTTACGCAGCCACCATGACGGCGTCCCAGGCCCAACGCGTCCAGGCCAATCCCAACGTCGACTTCGTGACGATGGGCCGAACGTTCCAAAAACCGCAGGAATCCCAGTCGCCGGGCACCCAGAAGACCCCGTTCTGGCGGCAGCGGATCGCGGGAACGGACTCCGATGTCCGGAGGTCCCTCGACAATGGGCCGGACCGGATCAATGTCAACGTCGCCGTGATCGACAGCGGCATCGATGCCACCCACCCCGACCTGAACGTCAAGGGCGGCGTGGACTGCCAGTCCGGCTCACCTGTGAATGTAGCCCACCCCGTTGACGTTTTGGGGCACGGAACGTTTGTGGCCGGTGTGATCGGCGCCCGGAACAACCGCCTCGGCGTCGTGGGGACCGCCCCGGGCACCCCGCTGTGGTCCGTCCGCGTGGTTGACAACGCAGGCCTGATCTCCGAGGAAAGCCTGATCTGCGCCATTGACTGGGTGACCTCGACGCGCACTGACGACAACGAGAACAACGACATCGCGGTGGCCAACATCAGCATCGCCGGCGGCGGCCCGGACACGCCCAACTGCGGCAAGGGCACGGACCCCATGCACTACGCCATCTGCCGTTCGGTCCGGGCCGGTGTCACCTACGCGGTCGCAGCCGGAAATGCCGGCGAGGACTTCGCCAACACCGTGCCGGCAACCTATGACGAGGTGCTGACCGCGACGGCCATGGGCGACTTCAACGGAAAGGCCGGCGGCGGCGCCGCCCCCAAGTGCGGCACGGAGGACTGGACGAGGTTCGGACAAAAGGATGACCAGCCGGCGTTCTTCTCCAACTTCGCCACCACCGCCGCAGACGAAGCCCACACTGTGGCGGGCCCCGGAATGTGCATCCTCTCCACCACGCCTGGCGGCTACGGTGTGGAGGACGGCACCAGCTTCGCCAGCCCGGCGGTGGCAGGATCAGTGGCCTTGTGCATCAGCCAAAATGAATGCACGGGCTCGGGCGAGGACGTCATGGAGCAGTACCTGCACGCGACGTCGTCGTACACCGAGCGGCACAACGACTACGGCTTCGTCGGCGATCCCGTCCACCCGATCGCATCGCACTTCTACGGATACCTGACCCAGACGGTGAGCTTCTGACGGACCGCCCGTGCTGCCGCGTCTCAGCCCCACAGGTCCGTCTCAGCCCAACAGCCGGCGCTCGTACGCGAACGCCACCAGCTGAAGCCGGGTCCCGAGCGCCAGTTTGTCCAGCACGCTTCTGAGGTGCGTTTTGACGGTCGCCTCGGACACGAAGAGGCTTTCGGCTATGTCGCCGTTGGCCAACCCCTTGGCCGCGAGCAGGAACACGTCGCGCTCCCGGGCCGAGAGTACTTCCAGCACGGACAGGTCCGGTCCCCCAGCCGGCAGGGTCCGGGCCGCGTGCTGGAACAACGCCTGGACTGATCCGGGGGCAATCACGGAGTACCCCGAGTACACCGTGCGGATCGCGGCGAGCAGGAACTCCGGTTCGGCGCTCTTGAGCAGGTAGCCGCTGGCCCCGGCGTGCACGGCGTCGACCACCGCCTGGTCGCGGTTGAAGGTGGTCAGGGCGATGATCTTCGGCGCGCCGGTCCCGGCCGCCTCGGCCTGCTGCACGATCCGCTGCGTCGCGCCCACACCGTCCAGCACCGGCATGCGCAGGTCCATGAGCATCACGTCCGGGCACCGTTCGACGGCGAATGCCGCCGCCTGCGCGCCGTCGCCGGCTTCCCAGGACACCGCCATGTCCTGCTGGCTTTCCACGAGCATCCGGATTCCCGCACGGAACAGCGGCTGGTCGTCGACGATTGCCACGGAGATGGCCGACCCCGGATCAGCCACGCTGGCCGGCTTCTTCCAGCGCCATCTGCGCGTGCGCTGGCGTTCTTCCCGCGGGCACCGCGGGCACCGCCCGGGAATCTTCGCCGGTGGCAGCGGAACCGGCAGTCATGGCACCGAAGGGGATAAAAACGGTCACCCGGTATTGCTCACCGTCCGGGCCGGCCGTCAGCCAGCCCCCTGCGAGATGGGCACGCTCCCGCATGCCGGCCAGGCCGCGGCCCACCCGCGTCTCGGCGGCGGGGTCGGGGCCTTCTGCCGCGGCCGGGATCCCGGACGCCACATGCAGCGTCAGCCCGGGGCCGCTCCAGTCCAGGTGCAGCCGCACTGTGGTGCCGCGGCCGCCGTGTTTCAGCGCGTTGGTCAGGCATTCCTGGATGATGCGGAAGACCGCGAGCTGTTGACCGGCGGAGAGCTCCACCGGTGCCCCGGACTCGCTCTGTTCGATGGCGAGGCTGCCCTGCATCCGCTCGACCAGCAGGGCAACGTCGTTGAGCCCGGGCTGGGGCGTGACCATGCCGTCGTCGCGCACCCCCTCGATGACGCGCTGCGCGTCCACCAGGGCGCTCCGCGCCGACGTCGAGATGTTTTCCAGGGCGTTCAACACGGCTTTTGGCTGGTCCGTGCTCAGGTAGCGGGTGCCGTCCGCCTGGGCCGCGATCACGGCGAGCGAATGGGCCAGGACATCGTGCAGGTCCCGGGCGATCCGGGTCCGTTCCTGTTCAACGATCAAGTCCACCTCGGCTTCCCGGAGGCTGGTCTGGGCCATGGTCCGGGCCCGGAAGAGGCTGCCACGCTCCTGGTAAAGGGCCAGTGCCAGGCCGACGGCGGCACTGGCTGCGGCGATCAGTAGGAGGAGCGCAAAGAGCTGCCAGCCGAAGGCCCGAATCGTCCACCGGTCGCCCATGTACAGCGGTGGAAACCACCCCACGCCGGCACTGTAGCGCCACGACAGCAGCAGGAATGTCATGGCGCCGGCGAACACCACGTTGGCGGCCGCCGCGATGTACCGCATCCGCCGAGTTGCCGTCCAGAGAATGAAGCCAAGAGCGATGAACGAGCCCAGGTAGATGGCCCAGTGATTGGATTCCATGGGCGACACCGCGTGGCTTAACTGTCCGACGAGGAGTGAAGCCGTGAAACCAAGGGACGCCAACGGCTTCCAGGCGGCCGTGGCAATCGCCAATGTCATCAAGGCCAGCGGGCAGGTCCCTGGCCAATTATCGAGACCAAGGCCAGGACCGGGTCCCATCCTGCCGGCCTCGGCCGCCCACCACAGGATGAAGAAGAGAACGGCCGCCGCAGGGGCGCCCCAATGCCGCAAAACTTTCAATAGTGGTTCCATGCCTGTCACCCTATCCACGGCGGCGGGCACCAGCCGGTCAATCCGTCCGCGCTCAACCTGCAGGCCAGAAGATTCATCTTTCGAGCCAGCGTGCGCCGGTGCGCGTAGTATGGCGGCCATGACCAGGGCAGCGGTTGAGGTCACAGCCCCCGCCGGCACGGTGCCGTACTCCTTGCTAGACACCGTCTTCTTCGTGGTGGGCGGCGTCTCGGCCGTGTGGCTGACCTCCCTCTTGGTGGAGCTGAGCTTCCAATGGGGCTGGGCGCAGGTCTGGTTCCTCTTCATCTTCTGGGGCCTGCTGGCCTATCTGGTGCTCCCGCGGCTCCACCGGATCCTGACCCGGCTCTACGTTCCCGACTACTTCATCGGCCGCGCCCGCACCAGCGACGGTCTGCTGGGCGACCCAGTGAACGTCGCCCTCATGGGATCCGAAGCGCAGGTGCACGGGGTGATGCAGGCCGCGGGCTGGACCCTGGCCGATGACGTGACGCTGGCCAGCAGCCGGAGGATCGTCTCCTCCACACTCTTGGGTCGCAGCTATCTCGAGGCCCCGGTGAGTCCCCTGTTCCTGTTCGGCCGCCAGCAGGATTTTGCGTATCAGCAGGAGGTCGATGGCACCCCGGGCAAACGCCACCACGTCCGTTTCTGGCGGTGCCCGCCCGGCTGGCTGCTCCCCGGCGGGGTGGCAGTCGACTGGCTGGCCGCCGGCACCTACGACCGCAGCGTCGGGCTGTCCCTGTTCACCCTGCAGATCACCCACAAGATCGACGAGAACACCGACGCCGAACGGGACCACGTCGTCGCGGCCATCACCGCCGCCGACCCCGCGGCCGAAGTCCGGGTGATCCGCGACTTTTCGACCGGCTACCACGCGCGCAACGGCGGGGGCGACACCATCACCACCGACGGCGACCTGCCGATCGTCGATCTCGGCAGGACGGCGCCGGCGCCGGCCGTGTCCGTCCGGCTCCCGAGTGACAGCCGGAACAGGCGTCCTGCGCCTACGGTTGTCGGCGCGGTGTTCGTCGGTGGCCGTGCGGCAGCTGCTGCCCTGCTGGCCCTGTCGATGGTGCTTTTCAGGGAGGAGCACGTGAACTCACTACTGCAGCCAGGCACCGGCCCTGTCCTCACGGAGGCCCAGGCGGAAGTGGGCCTCACTGCCGCCACGGTGGTGGTTCTGCTCTTTGCCGTGGCCTACACCCTTCTGGCCTGGTTTGTGTTCGTCGGCCGGAACTGGGCCAGGACTGTGGTCATGACGCTCAGCACGGTGGCCATCTGCATGCAGGGGTTCGATGTCCTCCATGGCGGTCCCGACATCACACTGGCCTACAACCTCCCCGGCCTGACCTTGGACATCCTGCTGATCCTGGCCCTCTCCAGCAAACGTTCCCGCGATTACGCCCTGCGGCCCGCGCGGGCCGCGGCGGATCTTGACAGCCCGGAAGGTCCGGGAGCTAGATAAAAGTAGCCGACGGCGGGTGTTCAGTGCAGCATTCGCAGCAGAGGAGCGGACATGACCAAGAATTCACAGCCGACAGAGCGTGCCCACAGCGAGGCCGCTGCCGAGGGCGACGCTACGGATCTACCCCTCGTGGACCGGGCCCACTCCCAGGACGCGGCAGAGGGGCCGGACCCCGACGAGGAATCTGGTCCGTAGCAGGGGTTCGCCGAAATTTCTTCGCCGGCATGGGCGTTGGCCCAGACATGACAACAATCGGAATCATCGGCGCAGGACACATCGGCGGCCAAGTCGCCCGCAAGGCCGTGGAGCTCGGCTACGACGTCGTGATCAGCAACTCGCGCGGGCCGGAAACTCTGGCGGACCTCGTCGCGGAACTGGGGCCGAAGGCCCGGGCCGCCACACCGGCCGAGGCGGCAGCCGCCGGTGACTTCGCCGTCGTAGCCGTGCCGCTCAAGAGCATCACGGCCGTGCCCGTGGAGCCGCTGGCGGGCAAGATCGTCCTAGACACCAACAACTACTACTGGGAACGCGACGGACACTTCCCTGCTCTGGACACCGGCGAGGCCACCACCTCCGGCCTGCTGCAGGAGCATCTCCCCACATCCAAGATCGCCAAGGCCTTCAACCACATCCTGTTCTCCCAGATCACCACGGACGGCACGCCGGCCGGCACGCCCAACCGCAGGGCTTTGGCCACGGCAAGCGATTTCCCCGAAGCGGTGGAGCTGGTGACCGGCCTCTACGACGAATTCGGCTTCGACACCGTCAACATCGGCCCGCTGTCCGAAAGCTGGCGCGTGGAACGGGACCGCCCGGCCTATGTGCTCCGACAGACCGCGGCCGAACTCACCGAGAACCTGGCCAAGGCGCCCCGCACCATCTGACCCCGGCCCAGACCCGGACGCGCGAATTGGCGGAAGCCCGCGAGGTCGCCGTACTTTTCCGGCGGCCTCGCAGCCTTCCGGCGAATTCGGCCGGAGTTAGGGGTCAGCGCTGGACGACGGGCTCGAGCTTGAGCATCTTGGCGATAACGTAGTCGAGCTCGGAGTCGTTGAAAATCTTCTTCCAGTCGTCCTTGATGATGGTGTCCTTGCCGTACTGGATGGCGATTTCGCACGCCTCGGAGAACGGGTTGGAACCGCGCAGGGCGTTGGTCAGGGCGATCTGGACGTGCCCGAACAGCATGGCCTTGGCTGCTTCCTCGGGGACGCCGGCGGTGTGCACAGTCTCGTGCAGGGCTTCCTTGAGCAGGGTCCCGATCATGCAGGCTACGGTCTCCACGAGGGTGGGCTCGAGGATGGCTAGCTGCTTGACGGTGACCCAGTGGACGTCGATCACCGGGGCGTAGATGACCTTGATGGTGGCCTCGGCGGCGGCACGGGCGGCCTCGGTGGCATCTTCGTCGATCGCGGCAACCACGTTCTGCGGGGCGCCCTGGCCGCCGAAAGTGTCGGCCCATTCCTCCTTGGTGGTGCGCTCGAGGAAGACCGAGGGGTGGCACGGGTGGGCCACGGCCTGAACGACGTCGTCGCGCTTGGCGAGCAGGCCGGCGTAGGCGGCAGCCGGGTCGAGGGTGAGCAGGATGGCGCCGGACTTCATCTGCGGGACCACGCCGTGGGACACAACGCCCAGGACGGTGTCCGGGACCGCGAGGATCACGACGTCGGCGTCCTTGATGGCGTCCTCGGTGGTGCTGATTTCCCGGCCTTCGGCGCGGACGCGGTCCTGGCCTGCCGGCGAGTTCTCGCTGTAGTAGACGGTGTGGGCGCTCTTCTGGAGGTTGGCTGAAACACGCAGCCCCATTTTGCCTCCGGCTCCGATGACGGCCACGGTCAATTGTTCTGCTGACATTTCAGTTACTCCTTAGGAAATCGAGGCTTTGCTGGGTCCACTGCTTTTCGAGGCGGATGGTCTCTTCTTCGGAGGCCTGCCACGGTAGCCAGTGCTCGATGATCTGGTTGATGTTTCTTTCTTTGGGCTGCAGCTTCCGGGCCATGTAGGCATAGTCCAGGAGGCCTTCGCCGAGGGGAGCGCCGGAATACGTGAACCCGACCCACCCCTCCTTGCGGCTGAACGCAAAGTCTTTGATGTGCATGTTCAGGACATGCGGCGCGACGGCGTCAATCACCTCGCGCGGGGATTCCAGCGCCGCCACGGTGTTGGCGGGATCGCTGCAGATGCCCAGGTTCGGGCTGTCTACCCGGGCAATGACCTCCAGGACCCGGGCGGTGGGGACCTGTTCGTAGGTCTCGACAGCGATCTTCACCCCTGAGGCCTCGAATTCGGGCAGGAGACTGGTGAAAATCGCCACGGCCTCGTCCGCGTCCGGGGTGTGGCCCGGGACGTTGAACATGGTCCGCAGCAGCGGCGCGCCCAGGATCCCGGCGATCCGCAGGAACTTCTTCAGATGCTCCGGCCGGATGCCCTTGGTGCCGAGCTCCAGGGATATCCCCAAGGCATCGGCCGTGGACCGGACGGCGGCCAGTTCCGCGTCCGTCATTCTCTCCAGCGGGGCGTAATCGCAGATCTGGAAGAGGTCCACGCCCAGTGCCGCGGTCGCGGCGAGCGCCTCCTGGAGGGTCAGCGGCGCGGAGACCTGGTCCGAGAGTTGCCAGAAGAAGGCGTAGCTGCTGAGACCGATTCGTGAACCCTGCCCGGTCGTGGAACTCACGGCCGGCCTCCCGCCATCACCAGGAGTCCGAGGCGGACGGCCGTTTCGTCCAGGATGGTCTTGAGCGCCTGCGGGTCGTGGGCAAAGCGGCCCAGGAACAGCCCGGCGACGGCGTCGTCGAGCCGGCCAATCAGGCCGGGGCCGGCGCTCCCGCCGTAAATGACCCGGCTCTCTGCCTGGCCAGGCAGGCAACGCACGTGCGTATCGAGTCCCATGATGACGGCGCTGATGTACTCCGGGGTGGCCGGTTCGGGCGCACCGATGGCCCACTGCGGTTCGTAGGCCACGATGGTCCGGGCCGCGGGTCCCAGGGACCGCGCCCGGTTGAGGGCGGCGTCGATGTCCGCAGTGCAGTGACGGACAGCCTCCTCCACGGAGCCGGGCTGCAGTTCCCCGACACATAGCACCGGGGTAAGGCCGTTGCGGTAGGCGGCGGCGGTCTTGAGGCCGATTGTCCGGTCATCCTCGCCGAAGATCCGGCGCCGTTCTGCGTGGCCCACTTCGGCGTAGCGGCCGCCGAGTTCGGCGACGGTCCGGCCGGAGACCTCGCCGGTGTAGGCGCCCTCGTCTTCCCAGAAGATGTCCTGCGCGCCGGCGCCGACCCCGGACACTCCGAGGACTCGAGCAGCCTCGGGCAGCGCGGGCAGCGCCGGGAGGACAAACAGTTCGATCTCGCCGCTCTGCACGGCGGGGTGTGCCAGTGCGACGGCGGCGACCTCGCGGCAGTAGTCCAGCGTGCGCTGGTAGCCGAAGTACATTTTCAGGCTGACGCCGATGACGGCCCGTGGCTGCGTTGTGCGGGCGGCACGGTCGGCGGGTTCGCCTGTACCGGCAACGCCTGTCCAAACTGCGCGTGTATCGCCTGTGGCGGGGCTAGCAGGAAGTGACACCCTCGTAGTCCTTAATCAGTGTGACTTTCTCGGCCGAGGCGGAGGTTTCGTCGAACGTGTAGGTCAGCCATTCCCGGGCCAGCCGGCGGGCCAGTTCCAGGCCGACGACGCGCTGGCCGAAGGTGAGGACCTGGGCGTTGTTGCTCAGGATGGCCCGTTCCACCGAGAAGCTGTCGTGCGCGGTGACGGCGCGGACGCCCGGGACCTTGTTGGCGGCGATGGCCACGCCGAGGCCGGTGCCGCAGACCAGCAGGGCGCGGTCGGCCTCGCCGGAGGCGATGAGTTCGGCCGCCGCGATGGCTACGGAGGGGTACGGGGTGTGGCTGGTGGCGTCGACGCCGACGTCATGGACGGACTCGACGAGCCCGCTGGCTTCCAGGTCTGCCTTCAGGGCTTCCTTGTACTCGAATCCGGCGTCGTCGGCCCCGATGACCAGGCGCAGTTTGGCGCTCATGCGTTCTCCTTGACTGTTTTTCCCTCGACTGTTTCCTCGACTGTTTCCTCGAGGAGAGTGTTGTGAATGGCTCGTACGATCAGCGCCATGGACACGGCACCCGCGTCGGGGGTGCCAAGGCTCTTCTCGGCGTGCGGGCGTGCGCGGCCCATGAGGGGCAGGAGCTGAGCGGTGTCTTCTGCCGCCTGCTGCGCAACGGTGGCCGCGGCGCCCCATGCCTTGGTGAGGGATCTCCCGGCGTCCACGCCGCCGGCGAGGGCGTCGCGGAACGGGACCAGGACGTCCACGAGGGTTTTGTCGCCCGGCGCGGCCTTGCCGAAGTCCATGATGGCGGCCGCGGCGCCGGCGACTCCGGCGGCGACAGCGCCGGCGTCGGGGGCGGCAGTGTTGCCGAACGCATCCCCGACGGCCCGGAGGGCCATGCCCCAGAGAGCGCCGGAGGTGCCGCCTGCTTTGTCGGCCCAAGCGTCGCCGGCTAAATGGAGGGTGGTGGCCGCGCCGGCTCCGCGGGCGACGGCGGCTGCCGCGGCGTCGACGGCGGCGCGGACGCCGCGCTCCATGCCGATGCCATGATCGCCGTCACCGGCGACGGCGTCGATCCGGCCAAGTTCCTCGACGTTGGCATCCACTACGTCCTTCGCGGCGCCCAGCGCGGCCACGACCCGAGCGGCCGTGGCGCGGGATTCGTCGGAGGAATACGGGATCGCCGCCTCGATCTCGGCGAGGTCGGTGAAGTCCGTGGCTTCCAAGGCCGCCGCCGTGACGGCGCCGCGGCGGAAGGCCGGGGCGTCGGCGGGTGCGTGCCAGAGGGACTCAAGTTCGTCGTCGAGCCAGAAGAGGGTCAGGGAGGTGCCGGCCATGTCGAAGCTGGTCACGAGCTCACCCACCTGAGGGTCGACGGCTTCCAGCCCGGCCTCGGCCAGGAGTTGGGCGACGCGGCCGTAGACCACAAACAGTTCCTCGTATTTGACGCTGCCCAGGCCGTTGAGGATCGGGACAACGCGCCGTGCCCCGCCGGAAGCCATGCCGCCGTCGGGAATTTCGGTGAGTAGTTTGGCGACGAGGAGTTCGGCGAGTTCGTCCGCCGTCGGGACATCTGTTTCTTCGATGCCGGGCTCGCCGTGGATGCCCATACCGACGGCCATGCGGCCCTCGGGGACGGAGAAGAGCGGGTGGTCCGCTCCCGGCAGGGTGCAGCCGGAGAATGCGACACCGAAGGAGCGGGTGCGGTGGTTGGCGCGCTCGGCGATCTCGACTGTCTGGTCCATGGTGTACCCGGCCTCGGCGGCGGCGGCGACGACCTTGAAGACCGTGAGGTCACCGGCGATCCCGCGGCGCTTGGCGTGCTCGGCCGGCGGGGCGGAGGAGACATCGTCGGTGACCGCGATGCTGCGGCAGTCGATGCCCTCGGCGCGGAGCCGGGCCTGGGCCTGGTTGAAGTGCAGGACGTCGCCGGCGTAGTTGCCGTAGCCCAGGAGGACGCCGCCGCCGTTGCTGGCGGCCTTCGCCACGGTGTAGATCTGCTGGGCGGATGGGGACGCGAAGAGGTTGCCCATCGCGGCACCGTGGGCCAGGCCCTGGCCCACGAGTCCGGCGAAGGCAGGGTAGTGTCCGGAGCCGCCGCCGATCACGAGCGCCACGGCGCCCGGGGTGCTCCGGCTATTTCGGACGACGCCCCCGGAGACACGCCTGACCCAGCGGCTGTGGGAGGAGACGAAGCCCTCGATCATTTCGTCAGCGAAGGCTGCGGGGTCATTGAACAGGCGGGTCATGGGGTACTCCTGGAAGAGGGAAAGCTATTTGGAGGGTGCCCGCCGCGGCTGGATGGCGCGCGGCGGGCACCGGTTGTTGGGAGCAGGCTGCGTCCGTTAGTGGGCTGCTGCGGACTCCGCGGCTTGAGGGGCGGTCGCCGTGGCCCTTCCGTTGGCGGCGCCCTTGCGGGCCAGCACCACCATGAGGATGGCCGAGAGGATCATGAAGCCGCCCACCACGAACATGGGCACGTTGTAGCTGCCGGTCCAGTCCTTGAGCCAGCCGGTGATGTAGCCGGCGCTGAACCCGGCCAGGTTGCCGACGGTGTTGATCAGGGCGATCCCGGCCGCGGCCGCGGCCCCGGTGAGGAACTGGGTGGGCACAGTCCAGAAGTTCGGCAGCGCCGCGAAGATGGCCATGGCCGTGATCGTGATGACCGCAATCGTGGCCGCCGGCGATCCGGCGAAGAGGGCCAGCGGGATGCTCAGGCCGCCGACCAGGGCCGGGACGGCGATGTGCCAGGTCTTGACCCCGCGCTTGGTGGCGTCCTTGGACCAGAAGTACAGGGCAAAGGCGGCGGGCAGGTACGGGATGGCCGTGATGAGGCCCTTCTGGAAGATGTCGAACTTGGTCCCGTACAGGCCCTCGAAGCCGGAGATGATGGTCGGCAGGAAGAAGCCGAGCGCGTACAGGCCGTAGATGAAGCCGAAGTAGATCAGGGCGAGCATCCAGACCCGGCCGTTGCCGAAGACAGTCCGGACGCTGGCGTGCTTGTTGCCGGCGGCGGTTTCTTTCTTTTCCTTTTCCAGTGCGTCGATCAGCCAGGTCTTCTCGTCCGCGGTCAGCCACTTGGCCTTGGCCGGGGAGTCCGCGAGGTAGAACCAGGCTGCGATGCCGATCAGGATGGCGGGGATGGCCACGCCGAAGTACATGACGCGCCAGCCTTCCAGGCCGAAGAGGCCGTGCTGCTGGATGAGGAGTGCGGCGAGCGGCGCTCCGATCACGGTGGTGAGCGGCTGGGCCAGGTAGAACAGGGCCAGGATCTTGCTGCGGTGACGCGATGGGACCCAGAGGCTCAGGAAAAGGATGGCCCCGGGGAAGAAGCCGGCCTCGGCCACGCCCAGAATGAAGCGCAGGATGTAGAGCTGCTCCACATTGGCTACCCAGGTGAAGAGCAAGGAGACAATGCCCCAGCTGACCATGATGCGGGCCAGCCAGCGGCGGGCGCCGAACTTGTGCAGGGCGAGGTTGCTGGGGACTTCCAGCAGGATGTAGCCGATGAAGAAGACGCCTGAGGCGAAGCCGAACTGGGCCGCCGAGAGGGCAAGATCGGTGTTCATGCCGTTGGGGCCCGCGAAGGAGATGGCCGTGCGGTCCAGATAGTTGATGAAGAACATGAAGGCGACAAACGGCACCAGCCGCACTGCCACTTTCTTGATTGCAGATCTTTCGACCACTGATTGCGTGGTGTCCACATTGACTCCTTGATGTCGGGATCCCGGAGGCCTCCTGCGCTGGAAGTTTGGGGATTGGTCTCATCGCATAGTTCCGGCGGACTGGCCAGGCCCTAACTAAGCGTGTGATAGAAACCATAAGGCGTTCATCCTGAATTGGTCAACCGGTTGACATGTTTGTTTCAGCGACCGAAGCCTGCATGGCCGGGCGGCGCGTGTTGTTACGCTTTGAAGGTGTCCGTTAACTCCGCCGCTTCGACGGCCAAAATCAGTGCCGCGCTCGGTTCCATGGAGCAAGGTTCGGTTGTCTCCGAAGTCGCGGAACGCCTCCTGGGCTACTTCACGAGCGGTGAAATCGCTGTCGGGACCCGCCTGCCGGCCGAGCGCCAGCTCGCCGCATCGCTGGGGGTCGGCCGCTCCGCGGTCCGCGAGGCCCTCGCAGCCCTGGAGATCCTCGGGATTGTCATTGTCCGGCCGGGGTCCGGAACCTACCTGCGCGACGGTATTTCTGAGCTCCTCCCCCGCACACTGAGCTGGGGTCTCATGCTGGGCGCCCCCCGCACGCGGGAACTCGTGGAACTGCGCGGCGGACTCGAGGTACAGGCCGCCCAGTTGGCGGCGCAGCGGATTAGCGACGACGCCTTGGACCGGATGCGCGCCAACCTGGCCACGATGGACGGCAGCCTCGACGACCTCGCAACATTCGTGGAGGCCGACGCCGCCTTCCACCGCGAAATCGCGGTCGCTTCCGGAAATCAGGTCCTGCAGGAACTGCTGCAGAGCATCCGCTCGCTGCTGCGCATCTGGGTTGACCGCGCCTTGACGGATGAAGGGCACGCGGCGTCGGCCCTGGCTGAGCACCGCGGGATCTTCCTTGCCTTGGAATCACGCGACGAGGCCGCCGTGACGGCGGCCATGCGCTCCCACATGGACACGGCCTCCCGGCGCCTTCTGGCCGGATTCGACGCGGACCAGGCCGCCGCGGAGTAACGCCTTCGCCCCCGCCCAGACGCGCGAATTCGCCGGGTTAGGGGTCAGCGCTGGACGTCAGCCGCGTTGCCTGTCGCGGGCGGGCGCGTCCTTGCCGAACCAGGCGCTCACCAGCAGCCAGCCGGACCACACCAGAATCAGGACAATCCCCGCCAGCGTGGGAATGGTGTTAGCCGGGGAGAAGCCTTCGATCCCGAGGATCCAGCCCTGGGCCAGGTACGCCAGCCCGGACAGTGCCATCGCGTAGCCGGCCAGGCGCGAGACGCTACGGGCCCCGACCACCACCGCCCCGGTCAGCACCAGGGCCGTACCCAGCACCACGCTCTGGTAGCTGCGCATCCCCCACTCCAGCCACCGCATGCCCTCGGCGGTGGCAAACCGAACCGCTTTCTCCGGTTCCGCGGCGGCAGCCCAGGCGTCCACGGCCTGTTTGAGGGCAACTCCGTCGACCGCTTGGAGCGCCGCGTACAGGGCCAGCGCCGCGACCGCCGCCGCGGCGCCGAACCGTGCCGTCCAGGCCAGGGAGCCGCCCGGCGCTTTCAGAACGAAAAGCAGGACCAGCAGCCCGGCGATGAGAAGCGCCATGCCGGCGAACTGACCCAGATGGACGGCCGTCCAGATGCCGCTGCGGGCGTACTCCGCGAACGTCGCCGGGTGGTCGTTGGCATTGGCCGAATCGGCATGGAGCAACCCGGCAACCAGGGACACCACGAATCCGGCAAACGTCAGCGTGGCGGCCAGCCGCAACTGCGAACGGGGTGGTGGCACGCGCGTCGGCTCAGCCGAAGCTGCCGTCAACGGGTTTTGACGGTCATCTGTTCCAAACTTCTTCATGGGCATCGCCCGTTTCATCCGACGCGCAGGTGCGCGACATCTGCGATATCTGCGATGGGTCTAAGCGCAGGCTACGCCGATTGCGGCTGCCAAGCCACGGCTCAGGGGAAGCTCCCACCTTGACACCAACCGGCCCGTCCCGCGCTGCCCGCAGCCAGATCCGTGTAACGCTTATTGCATGGATCTGGAGGTGTCGCCCGCACTCACAATTCCCGCGTCGGAACTGGGCTGGCGGTTCTCGCGTTCGTCGGGGCCAGGCGGCCAGCACGTCAACACCTCGGACAGCCGCGTCGAGCTCTCGTGGAACGTTGCCGACTCGGCCGCGCTTTCGGATCAGCAACGCCTCATGCTGGTCACGCGGCTTGGCCAACGTCTCAACGCCGGAGTGATCACCGTAACCGCCTCCGAGCGGCGCTCGCAGCTGCGCAATCGCGAGATCGCCCTGGCAAAGCTCGCAGAGCTCGTGGCGGAGGGCCTTGCTCCCGAGGCTGCCCGGCGTCGGGCAACAAAACCGACGCGGGGCTCGACCCGTCGGCACCGCGCTGCAAAGGAACAGCGCGCGGCGACGAAACAACAGAGACGACGGCCGCCCGCCGAGTAGCGCCGTCCGGTCGAATCCGACGGCGAGCACCTTCCGCCGAGCACGCCTTGGAGATCCCTCAGCCGGCCCCGCTCCAGAGCCGGCGCCACCAGGACCGCTTCGGTTCCGGCCCGGGTGGGGCAGGGACTGCCGCGGCAGCCCGGCGCTCCCGCCAGCGGTCCAGTTCGACGTCGACGTCTCGGGTCTTGGTGATCACCGGCGGCCCGCCCTGAAGCTGCCGCCGGGCATCGATGACCCGGGCGTTAAAGTCCTCCACGATTTCGCGCACCTGCTTTTCGCTGAACTGGGCATCGAGCCGGGCGTCGAGTCCGGCGTCTTCGGTGCGGAGCAGGATCGCTTTCGGGCCCAGGCCGGCGATGTTCTCCCGCTGGATCAGGCCCTTGACCCACCAGTCGGGGTCATACGCCTCCCCCAGCCCTGGGATCGGCTTGCCGGCGTACTTGAGGGTGTCGAACTTGCCCTGCGCCATGGCGTCACGGATCAGGTATTCGGCCTTGGCTGCGTCGTCGATCTTGGCACGCTTCTGGCGGAGCTCTTCTTCGGCGGCACTCAGCTCGTCATTCTCCTGGGCGGTGCTGCCGGTCGCCCGGACGGCACGGAGCTCCGCGGCGCGCTCCACCCGGCGCCGGAACGCACTGCCCGAACCACTAACCCCGCTGCTCATCAGCCACCACCATCCTCGCCTGCCGGCATCGCGGATCTGCCTTCCAGTATGGGGAACAGCCGCGCGGTGGCCAAGGGCGGCCTGTCGGCCTTGGCCGGCGGCCGCGCCGCGACGGGAACCTAACACCGCCGTAACACGGTGTTAACCCACCCGTGCGAGGCTGGGACCTTCTTATCATAAGCACCCTTCCCATGTGCACGACAGATCCGAGGAGTTGCAGCCGTGAACAGCCACCAGCACGATTCAGCCGGAAGCCCCCGGCCCGACAGCCAAGAGCAAACCGCGCAGGATCTCAGCAGCACCCACGTCACGCATGTCCGGGAAGACGTGGCCATGGCGGGGCGGTGCGCCAACGTCCACTTGCCCACCGGGCGCACCTGCACGTTGCCCATGCGCCATCCGGGCTCGTGCAATTTCGTCGGGCCCGAGGACGCGGAGGACGTCGCGGTGCACTAGTCCGCCTGACGCCGTCCCGCGTGGAGGCCCCGGCGCCCCGCCGTCAGGGCTAAGGCCGCCTCACCCTCACTCCCCGTCGAGGCAGAGGATGAAGCCGGGAAACACGTGCCGGCCGGGGCGCCCGCCGGCCTCGTCGATGGCGCGGCGGATCTCCCCGAGTTGGTTCGGGGTCATCTCCAGCGGCGGTTCGTCCGGCTGGTAGGTGGTGAAGATCGGGTAGTCGACGCCGGGCTCGCGCGTCATTTCGATGTGGCAGCCCAGGACGTGGGTGACGGGTCGCGTTCTGCAGAAGCCGATCAGCCGGTCAATGGTGCGGACAAAGGCGGCCCAGTCCTGGATATAGATCCGGCCGGGATAGACCGTGTCTCCGGTGAGGAGGCACCCGGTGTACGGATCGTAAAACGTTACGGCCGCGTCGTGATGCCCCGGACTGGGCCAGCACTCCAGGATGCGGCCGCCGAGATCGACATGTGCCGGCTCCACCCGCGACGGCGGGCCGCCGTCGTCAGCTGAACCGCCGTCGTCGCCTGAACCGCCGTCGCCTGCCCCGCGCGCGAATCCGAAGAAGTCCCACGCGGTATCCCGGTTGGCGTCCACCAGCACGGTGCCGTCACGGCCGACGAACTGGGCGTCGCCGGCCACATGGTCGCCGTGCGGATGGGTATGGAGGACAAGGAGTCCGTAGCCGTCCCGGGGATGCGCGGCGAGCCACGCATCCATGAGACCGTCGACAACGCGGCGCAGCGGGAAGTAGTCCGCGGACGCGGTGGCCCCGGTATCGATCAGCACGGCCCGGGCATTGCCGAACAGCAGGAACATGAACGGCGCCTCGTAGTTGACCGCCATGTTCTGGCGCAGGATGAACGTGTCCTCGTCGTAGGCGTGGACCTGGATGTCCGGGTCCGTGTTGTGCTTAGCGGATTCCGAGCCGTGGATCCAGGCCACGTCCAGATCACCGGGACGGGGAACGCCTGCGGAGAAGTCGATCTCAGCGTGCATGCGTTCTCCTTACAGCCCCGGCAGCACGAGCTCGCGGACCTGTTTCCGCAGGATCTTCCCGAGCATCGACCGGGGCATGTCGCCGATCGCCACAATCCGCTTGGGGACTTTATACCCGGCCAGGTGCTCGCGGCAGTAGGTGCGTAGCGCCTCTTCGTCGAGGGCGGCGCCCGGGGCGAGTTCGACGGCGGCGACCACCATCTCACCGCCGCGCTCCAGCGGCTTGCCGATCACGGCGGCGTCGGCGATGTCCGGGTGCAGGCGCAGCGCGGCCTCCACCTCGGTGGGCGAGACGTTGAAGCCGCCGGTGATGATGAGTTCCTTGGCCCGGTCAACGATCGTGGTGAAGCCGTCGGCGTCCACGGTGACGACGTCGCCCGTGCGCAGCCAGCCGTCGGCGGTGAGGGTCTTGGCGGTTTCCTCGGGGTTGTTCCAGTAGCCTTGGAAGACCTGCGGTCCCCTGATCAGCAGCTCCCCCGCCTGGCCCTGCGGCACCTCGACCTCCGGGTTGTCTATGTCCACCACCTTCATGAGCGTGGAGGGGAACGGCACGCCGATGGTGCCGGTGCGCCGGGTGGGGAAGAACGGGTTGCCCATGGCCACCGGCGAGGACTCGGTCATCCCGTAGCCTTCCACGAGCAGGCCGCCGGACACGGATTCCCACAGCTCCACGACGTGGCCGGGCAGGTTCATGGCGCCCGAGATGCAGTATTTGCAGGACCGCAGCGAGACGCCTTTTTCCTTTGCGGCCATCGCGGTGCGCTCATAGATCGGCGGGACGGCGCAGTAGACGGTGGCGGGCGACTTCTTCATGGCCGCCAGGATCAGGTCCGGGTCAAACTTCGGGAAGAGCACCAGCAGTCCCTGCTTGCGGATGCCGTACGTGAGGTAGAGCGTCATGCCGAACGCGTGGAACATCGGCAGGATCGCGTAGAACACCTCTTTGCGGTACTCCGCGCCGTGCATCCAGGCCTCGCCCTGCAGTGCGTTGGAGTACAGGTTGAAATGGGTCAGCATGGCGCCCTTGGGCCGTCCGGTGGTGCCCGAGGTGTACTGGATCGCCGCGAGGTCGCCCACGGACGGCCGCGGGTGAGCGGGGTCGATCCGCCCGTGGCTGAGCAGGTCCTGCCACGGCGTGGTGCCCGGCGCCGGGTCGGTGAGCGAGGCACGGGTTTCGCGCAGCTTCTTCACCGGCAGGTGCAGCGCGAGGCGTTTGAGGGCCGGGAACGCCGCCAGCAGGTTGACGGAGACGACGTGGTCGATCTCGACGTCGGCCGGGAAGTCCCGGACTGCCGCCGCGGCCTTGTCCCAGGCGATCACAATCCGTGCCTGGTGGTCCTCGAACTGGTGGCGCAGTTCCCCGGAGGTGTACAGCGGGTTGTGTTCGACGACGACGGCGCCCAGGCGCAGCGCCGCGTAGAACGCGACGACGTGCTGCGGGCAGTTGGGCAGGATCAGGGCCACCCGGTCGCCGGCGCGGACACCGAGCCGGCGCAGCCCCTCGGCCGCCCGGTCCACCTGGTCGCCGAGTTCGTTGTAACTGGTGCGCCGGCCGAAGAACTCCATCGCGGGTGCGCTCCCGGCCTCGGCCACGGACCGCTCCAGCATGTCCACGAGCGACTCCGTGGGCAGTTCGATCTCCGCCGGGACGCCCGGCTGGTAGTTCTTCACCCAGGGCTGCACGTCAGTATTCTCCATGGCCCCATCATTTCTTGAAGTTCCTGCCGGGGCGAATCCGAGTGCGGTTCCCAGCCGTGACCGACGGCGGGTGCCGGGCGGCTGCGAAGGGCCAAACCCCATCGATTGCTCCGTAGCCGCCCTTTTGAGGAGTCATAACGGCAGTTCTGGAGCAATCGATGGAGTTGCAAGGGCACGCGCAACAGCCGGGCGCCCTTCCCTTGGTCTACAGACCTAATACGAGTCACGTAACTTAGGAAATTTTCCATATTTTCGGACATAGCCGCTCGATAGCATGAGGTGTCCGGACAGAGCCGTCCGGAAGGGTGCCAATGTCAGAAGGAAGCCCATGGCCGCAGCTACAGTGGACGACATCCTCGCGGATCTCCCGTTGGGCTCCGCGACCCTGATGCTTCGGCCCGCCCGCACGGATGCGGCGATCGAGCGCTTCCTGATCGTGGACGCCGACGACGAAAGTTCCGACGGCGGGGCCGCGTTTGTCCTGTTGGTCGGCGTTCGCGGACGCTCCGCGTTGCCGGCAGTTCGGCGCCTGCTGAAGAACCCTCCGCTGGTCCTGGCCGTCAAGGGAAGCCCGGAGGAACTGGCGGAAGCCGAAGAACTGCTGCGCGCCGCCGGAACCGGCCTGCTGCTGGTGGACCCGGCCGCGGACTGGGACCGCCTCCTGTCCATCGCCAAGGACCGGATCCAGCCGCCCACTTACCAGCGCGAAGTGCTGACCCTGCTTGAAGAGGACCTCTTCGCCATCGCCCAGACCACTGCCCGGCTGACCTCCAGCCACGTCGTGATCGAGGACGCCGCCAACAAGGTCCTGGCATATTCCACCGTCACCAACGCCATTGACGAGCTCCGCAAGGCCTCCATCCTGGCCCGGCGCGGCCCGCGCAAATACGAACTCCTGCTCAAAGACCTTGGCGCCTACCGCGAGCTGCACCGGACCCGCCTCCCGGTCCGGGTACCCGCCCGGCCCCAGGACGGCCTGCGGGAACGCGTCGCCATCACCTTGTTCGCCGGCAACCGCATCATGGGCTACATCTGGCTCCAGGAAACCGGCGCCGGCTTCGGCGACGACGTTGATTACGTGCTCACCGGCTCTGCCGCGCGTGCCTCCGCCGAGCTCATCCGGTACCGCAACCAGCAGTCCGTGCACATGCGCGAGGACCGCATCGCGCGCCTCCTGTCGGGTCCGGCGGAGGCTGCGGCAAGCGCGCACAGTGAAAAGATCCCGGCGGACCGTCCCTCGGCCCTGATCCTGCTTGGTCTCTCAGCGTCTGAAGCCCAGGAGGACGACGCGGCGCTTAAGCACGGGGAGCTGGCCAACCTCGCGTCGATCCACGCGGCCGCCTACAAATCGTCAGCCATCGTGGGACAGTTTCACGGCGACACCGCCGTCGTCATTCCCGGTCTCCAGTCCGCCAGCGCCGACGCCGGGCTGCGGAGTCTGGCCGATGCAATCGTCAAGGACGCCGCCAAGCACCTCGGCATCAGCCCCTTTGCCGCCGTCGGACCCGTCGTCCCCGATCTGCTTTCGATTCATTCCGCGATCGGAATAGCCGAAGCCCTGCTGGGCTGCATGCGACGGTCCGGCAAAGTTCCGGTAGCCACCGTGGACGACTTCGAGGCGGAAATCCTCTTCCACGACGCCGTCAAAAACTTCACGACGGCGGCCTTCCGGCACCGCAGCCTCTGGGCCCTCCTCCGCGGCGATGCGGAACTGGCCGAAACCCTGCGTGCATTCTTCGACGCCTCCCTGGACGTGGCCGAGTGCGCCAAGCGGATGCAGCTGCATAAGAACACCGTCTACTACCGGATCAACAAAGTCAGCCGGGTCACCGGGCTGAACTTCGGCAATCCCCGCGATTCATTGGTCGCCCTGCTTCATGTTCAGGAGTGGGCCGGCACACAGAAGGAGCACCTGGGCAAGAAATGATGACAGCACTTGATTCGCCGCCGCTTGGCCCGGTCCTGGAAGACCTTGTCCGTAGCCACCGGCCCCGGAGGGAAGCGGGGTCGGTTCCCGCCAATATTCCCCACCTGCAGTCCCCGCCATTTGACCGGTTCGGCATCGCGGTTGCCACGACGTCCGGAGAAGTCTTCAGTTCCGGCGACGCCGATCTTCCGTTCTCGATCCAGAGCATTTCCAAGGTCT
The DNA here is from genome assembly GCF_052113245.1 of Arthrobacter sp. YAF34. Classification (NCBI taxonomy): domain Bacteria; kingdom Bacillati; phylum Actinomycetota; class Actinomycetes; order Micrococcales; family Micrococcaceae; genus Arthrobacter; species Arthrobacter sp. YAF34. Next base: position 69,596 of record NZ_JBFRCV010000007.1, on the reverse strand, counting down.
TCACCCTGGCGATGGCGCTCAGCGCCGACGACTCCGGCTCGTTGTGGTCCAGGGTTCTTCGCGAGCCGTCAGGGACGTCCTTCAACTCCCTGGTCCAGCTTGAAGTCGAGCACGGGATCCCGCGGAACCCCTTCATCAATTCGGGTGCACTGGTGGTCACCGACCACCTGATGGAAAGATCGCCCGACGCCGCCGCTCAGGTCCTGCGCTTCCTCGCCGACCAGGTGGGTCACCAGAATGGAAGACAGGGTCCGTTCATCGACGAGGCGGCCGCAAGGAGTGAGCTTTCCAGCAGCAGCCGCAACCTGGCCCTCGCCCACTTCCTGAAGGAATTCGGCAACCTGCGGCAGCCCGCACAGGCCGTGGTGGAGAACTACGTCAGGCAGTGCTCAATCATGATGACCTGCGTGGAGGTGGCCAAGGCGGGCCTGTTCCTCGCGCAGGACGGCCGCGGGGCGCAAGGCGCGGTGGTCTCCCGGAGCGAGGCCAAGCGCATCGGCTCCATCATGCTGACCTGCGGCATGTATGACGCCGCCGGCGAGTTCGCCTACCGCGTGGGACTTCCGGGAAAGAGCGGTGTGGGCGGCGGCATTCTGGCGATCGTCCCCGGCGAGTGCGCCATCTGCGTCTGGAGCCCGCGGCTGGATTCCAAAGGAAATTCCCTGGCAGGCTCGGCGGCTCTCGCCGACCTGTCCGACCGGACCGGGTGGTCGATCTTCTGATCTGACGCCTCACTGTCCCCACAATCTCTCTCCAAACCCCATTTAGATCTCCAACAGATCGAAAGGAACACCCATGCCCAAAAACCCCAATGACGAGGTTGGCTTTTACGAGGCCGATGGTGGCCACGCCCATGCTTCGGATGCCCTGATCCATGCGGAGGACTCTGGCTACCACAAGAGCTTGAAGCCACGGCAGATCCAGATGATCGCAATCGGCGGGGCCATCGGAACCGGCCTGTTCCTGGGCGCCGGCGGCCGGCTCAGCGCTGCCGGCCCGTCACTGGTCATCGCCTACGCCGTCTGCGGCTTCTTCGCGTTCCTGATCCTGCGCGCCCTGGGCGAACTGGTCCTGCACCGGCCCTCTTCAGGATCGTTCGTGTCCTACGCCCGCGAATTCTACGGAGAGAAGGCCGCGTTCATTTCCGGCTGGTTCTATTGGATCAACTGGGCCACCACCACGATTGTGGACATCACCGCCGCGGCCCTCTACATGAACTTCTTCGGCAAATACGTCCCCTGGATGGGGACCGTTCCACAGTGGGCGTGGGCGCTGATCGCCCTCATCGTGGTCCTCTGCCTGAACCTTGCCTCCGTCAAGGTCTTCGGCGAACTCGAGTTCTGGTTCGCCCTGATCAAGGTCGCCGCCCTCGTCGCGTTCCTGCTGATCGGCAGCTACTTCGTCATGTTCGGCACCCCCGTGGAAGGCCAGGAAGTCGGCTTCAGCCTCATCACCGACAACGGCGGCATCTTCCCCAACGGCCTGCTGCCCATGATCATCCTCATGCAGGGCGTGCTGTTCGCCTACGCCTCGATCGAACTGATCGGCACGGCCGCGGGCGAAACCGAAAGCCCTGAAAAGATCATGCCCAAGGCCATCAACTCCGTGGTCTTCCGCATCGCCGTGTTCTACGTCGGCTCGGTCATCCTGCTCGCCCTGCTGCTGCCCTACACCTCCTACCAAAAAGGCGTCAGCCCGTTCGTGACGTTCTTCGGATCCATCGGCATCCAGGGCGTGGACGTCATCATGAACCTCGTGGTCCTCACGGCCGCCCTGTCGTCGCTGAACGCCGGCCTGTACTCCACCGGCCGCATCCTGCGCTCCATGTCAGTGGCCGGGTCGACCCCGAAGTTCGCCCAGCGGATGAACAAAGCCGGCGTCCCTTACGGCGGCATCGCCATCACCGCAGGCGTCTCCCTCCTCGGTGTCCCGCTGAACTACCTGGTCCCCGGCCAGGCCTTCGAGATCGTCCTGAACGTCGCCTCGGTAGGCATCGTCGTCACCTGGGCCACCATCGTGCTCTGCCAGATCCAGCTCAAACGGTGGGCAGACAAGGGCTGGCTCGAACGTCCCTCGTTCCGGATGTTCGGCGCCCCCTACACCGGATACCTCTCCCTCGTCTTCCTGCTCGGCGTGCTCGTCATGGTCTTCATCGATTCCCCGCTCACCCTGCTGGTGACCCTGGTGGCCTGCGCGCTGATGGTCGGCGGCTGGTACGCCTGCCGGAAACAGATCCACGACATCGCCGAAACCCGCGACGGCTTCACGGGCGCCGCGCCCGTGCTGGCCAACCGGACTCCGATCCACTAATCGAACCTGGCCAATCGACCATTCGACCGCTGACCGGTCCCACGATCCGACCTACAACCTGAAAGCCTCCATGAAGCCACGAAACCCGCTGAATCCCGGCCGCACCAGCGCCCTGCAGGAGCGCCACCCGCCAGCCGTGCGCACCAGCAACCCGCCGGCGTCGAAGGACAGCTGCGAGGACGGCTGCTTCTTCTGCACCGGACCGGAAACCGACTAGGCGCCACCATCCGTTCCGCTGGATTCAGCGGACATGCCTTGCCCGCCAAACCAACCCAAGAAGACAACCAAGTGATGAAAACGGAGTCTGCATCCACCATGACCGCAACCGACACGTACCCAGTCGACGGCGACACCCTCCCACCCCTCCAGACGGTCCCGGCGGCTATCCCGGACAGCTTCAACGGCAGCGGGACCCTGAAGTCCGCCGGCCACGTGATCGTCGATTCCCTCGTGGCGCACGGGGTTGAACGCACCTTCGTTGTGCCGGGGGAAAGTTTCCTGGACGTCCTCGACGGGCTGCACGGCTCGGACATCGAGACCGTGGTCTGCCGGCACGAGGGCGGCGCCGCCTATATGGCCGAGGCCGACGGCAAGATGAACCAGCGCCCCGGCGTCGCCATGGTCACCCGCGGCCCCGGGGCGGCGAACGCCCACGTCGGCCTGCACACCGCGTGGCAGGATTCCACCCCGATGCTGCTCTTTGTCGGTCTCATTCCGTTCGCGCACCGGGACCGCGAGGCGTTTCAGGAGTTCGACATCAAGGCGTGGTTCGACACCGGCGCCAAACGCGTGATGGTCCTGGACCATCCCGAGCGGGCCTCCGAGATTGTCGCCGAGGCCATGTTCGCGGCCATGAGCGGCCGCCCCGGCCCCGTGGTGGTCGGCCTGCCGGAGGACATCATCCGCGCGCAGATCGATCCGGCCCTGCACCCGGCCATCCCGGTGGCCGCGGGCGGCATGAGCAGCACGGATGCCGGCGCCCTTGCCGACGCCCTGGCACAGGCCAAGAGGCCGCTCTTTGTCACCGGCGGGAACGACTGGACCCAGGACGCCGCCACTGAGCTCACCGAATGGCTCGAAAAGCACCACATCCCGGCCGCGGCGGAATGGCGCACCCAGGGAACCGTCTCCTTCGACTCCCCCAGCTACGTGGGACCGATCGGCTACGGCCGGCCCCGCCCCACCTACGATCTCCTGGAGGAAACCGACCTGCTCGTGTTCGTCGGGACGGTCCCGGGCGACGTGATCACGGACGGCTTCGTCTGCAGGCAGGACTGGAACAAGAAGAACTTCCTGGTCACCATCGATCCCTCGCTGCGCGGCCGCTCCGGCCCCGTCTCCCGCCAGATCCTGGCCAAGCCGGAGGCCTTCGTCCGGGATCTGGTGAGCATCGACCTCCCGGTTAAGGAGGAGTGGAAGGCGTGGACGGCCCGGATGCGTGCCGAGCAGCAGTCCTTCGCCAGCCTGCCGCCGTCGACTCCGGACGAGGGGGCCGCCAAAATGGACACCCTCATGGCCAACCTCGTGCCGCTGCTGCCCGAGGACGCCATGGTCACGTTCGGGGCCGGCGAGCACACCAACTGGGCGCACCGGTACTTCCCCACCCGGCGCTACGCCTCCATGATCAGCGCCCGGAACGGCTCCATGGGGTACTCGATTCCATCGGCCATCGCCGCGTCGCTGGCCAGCCCGGAGCGGCGGGTGGTCACCATCGCCGGCGACGGGGAATTCCTGATGAACGGCCAGGAGCTCGCCACGGCCGCCCAGTACGGAGCCACGCCGCTCATCATCGTGATGGACAACCAGGAGTACGGCACCATCCGCACCCACCAGGAACGCCACTACCCGTCCCGGGTATCGGGCACGCAGCTGAAGAATCCCGACTTCGGCATGATGGCCCGGGCCTTCGGCGGTTTCGGCGTCACGGTCACCGAGGACCAGGACATCCCGGCCGCCATCGAGTCCGCGCTGGCCGCCATCGACCGCGACGGCGTGTTCGCCCTGGTCCACCTCGTCGTCGAACAGCGGGTCAAGGCCTACTAGATTGCGGTCCGGCCAGTAAGCAGACGGACGACGACGGCGGGAGCCTCCCGCCGTCGTCGTGTCCTCCTGGTTGCGCTATCAGGTCTGGTTGTCATTCGGCGCCGATGGCCGCGATACCTGAAAGTGCAACGGGTGGTGGGGTGGACGGACCCTTAGACCGCCGACCAGCCGCCGTCGGAGGCGAGGACGGCGCCGTTGATGTTGGTGCCGTCGTCGCTGAGCAGGAAGGTGATCGAGGCCGCGAGCTGTGCCGCGGTGGCCGGCGCGGGGATGTTCGCGCCCATGAGCGGCTGGAGCCGCGCGGCCCCGAGCTCGGACCCCCAGGGCGCCTCGATGTTCGTGATGGTGGCGCCCGGGGCCACGGCGTTGAACCGCAGGCCCTTGGGCCCGTACATGACGGCCGAGTTCTTGGTCAGTCCGATGACGGCGTGCTTGGAGGCCGTGTACGTGGCACCGGCGGCGGACCCGCGGAGTCCGGCCTCGGAGGAAACATTGACGACGGAGCCGACGCCCGCCTCGAGCATGAGCGGCACGACGGCGCGCGTCAGCCGCATGAGGGCCGTGACGTTGATCCGGAAGACCCGCTCCCACGTTTCGTCGTCCACCTCGTGGATCGGCGTGAAGTTGTCCATGATTCCCGCGACGTTCGCCAGCGCATCCACGCGTCCGCCGGCCGCGGCCAGGACGGCGGCGACGGTTTCCTCGGTTGAGATGTCGCCGGGCACGGGAACCAAGTCCAGGCCGGCGTTCTCCTGCACCAGGGCGTCCAGGCGGTCCTTACTGATGTCGGCCGCGATCACCCGGCCGCCCTCCCTGGCGACGCGGAGGGCCGTGGCCAGCCCGATGCCTGATCCCGCGCCCGTAACGACGACCGTCTTGCCCGCAAAGCGGCCCGCGGTGACGGTTTCCTGCCATGAAGCTTCGTTGCCCATGATGTCCTTCCCAGACGTTGACGACACTGACAGCCCCACCTTATGACACCCTGTGTCATTATGTAAGGGTGACTACCGGCCAGCTTTCCGAGGACCCCCAGCCCGCCGTCGAGCGCCCCACCGGGCGGCCCGCGACGATCGACCCCGACGCCGTAGCCCGCGTCGCTTTGCGCCTGTTCGCCGAGCGGGGCTACGAGCGGACCTCCATGGAGGACATTGCGGGCGCGGCCGGGATCGGACGCAAGAGCCTGTACCGCTACTTCGCCAGCAAGGCCGACCTCGTCTGGGGCGGGATCGGGCCGGTCGCCGAGGCTGCGGGCCGAGCACTGGACGCGGCGACGGACACGCCGGGTGACGCCAGCGCGGCGACGGACGGGCTCCGGGCCGGGCTGGGTGCCGGACAGATCCGGGCCGGGCTGAGCGCGGCGGCCGCGGCCGGGGCGGCGGCCCTCCCGGACCTCGCCCTCACGCGCGGACGCCTGCGCCTGATCGCCGAACATCCAGAGCTGGCCAGCCGGAGCTACGCCGCACTGTCACCCCAACGTGAGCGCGGACGCCGGCACCTGGTCGCGCTTGGCATCCCCGAGGACAGGGCCGGCTACCTCTGCGCGGCGTATCTCGCGGCAACGTTCGAGGCCTGGATGCAGTGGGCCGCCGGCACTGCATCCGATCCCGTGCCGTACCTGCTGGCCGCCATGACCGTGCTGCAGATCCCGGACGACTAAGGCGCCTACTCCCCCGTCTGCCCGTCCACGGCCTCGCGAAGGAGGTCGGCGTGACCGTTGTGCCGGGCATACTCCTCGATCATGTGGCACAGGATCCAGCGCAGACTCGGCGCCGAACCGTCCGGCCACGGGCGACGGGCCAATTGATCCAGGCCGCCGCCGGCCAAAGCTTCCGCCACCCGGGCCCGGGACCGGTCCACGGCATCCTGCCACAGCGCGTGCAGCTGGTCCGGGGTGTCCTCGGCAGCGGACTCCCACTCCCAGTCGGGATTGGCCTTCCAATCCACGGCGTCGAAGGGGGCCTCCCGGTCCCGCGCGTGCAGGGAGTGGGAAAACCACGCGCCCTCAACGTAGGCCATGTGCTTCAGCAACCCGCCCAGCGTCATCGACGAGGCGGCGGTCCTCGCCCGCAGGCCCGCGGCGTCCAATCCGGCACACTTCCAGGCCAGCGTGGCCCGCTGGAAGTCCAAGAAGCCCAGGAGGGTCGCGGTTTCATCGGCTGCCAGGGGAGGCTCCGGGCGTCCCTGATCGTCCACAATTGTCATGCGCGAGAGTCTAGCGGGCCGCTTTCCGGCGTTCGCACCGCCGTCGTCCGCTTCACCGGCTCGAGGCCCGCCGCGGCAGTGGGCCCGGAAGCCCGCGGCGTCCGCTTGGCCCGTTGCGCGCGGCGGCGGATGACGTACTCGGCTATCGCAACGTTGATCACCCAGGCCGATCCCAGGAGCGCCGCCCGGGTCGGTTCGTCGGGCGGGCCCACGAGCAGCATCCACGGCAGGCCCGTCAGCGCCTGCGTTCCCGCGGCGACGCCGATCGCGTAGCCGCGCGTCATCCACGCGCCGTGCCGCACGAAGTCCCGGCGCGCAATCGCGGCGATTCCCAGGACGATGCTCGCCGCCATGGCCGAGCCGAAGACGAGCCGCAGGACGAAAAGGGCCCGGCCATCACCGGGCGGCAGCGGATAGAAGAGGGTCATCCACAAACCGGACAGCGCGGCCAGCAGGCCAGCCGGCGCCAGGACGCGGCCGGCGACGCGGTGCCAGCCGCGGCGGCCGCGCAGCGAGGGCAGGAACTGGAACGCCCCGAGCAGGCTGTAGGTGGTGACGCTGACAATGTGCGTCACCACGGGCACGGGCGAGGCGAAGAACCGGGCATTCTGCGGCGTGACGGCGGCGCCGCCGGTCAGCTCCGTCAGCCGCGCCGCCCCCGCGATCACCGGAATGAGGCTGAGCAGGATCAATCCGGCGGCCACGGGCCACTGCGGACGACGGCGGACGCGGGACACGGGGGCGCTGCTGACTTGAGTGGTCACGGCGTGCTCCTTGAGTGGAGTGGCTCACGGCTTGGGGTGTACGGCGTACACCTGATGCGGATAACGCTAGGTGTACGCCGTACACTTGTCAATAGAGGACCGTTAGGGAAAGGTGGCCGGATGACCCAGCAAGCGGAGCGCACGCGCCGGATTCCGTTGAGCCGGGACCGCGTGCTGACGGCCGCCGTCGCTCTGACCGATGATGTGGGGATCGAGGCACTGAGCATGCGCCGGCTGGCCCAGGAGCTCGGCGTCGTGCCGATGGCGCTCTACAAGCACGTTGCCAACAAGGAGGAACTCCTCGACGGCATGGTGGACGCGCTGGTCAGCGAGATCGATCCTCCCGTCAGCGGTGCCGGCTGGCAGAATGCCGTGCGACTAAGGGTGCTCTCGGCCCGGGCGGCGCTCCTGCGCCACCCGTGGGCCCGGCAGGTCCTGGAATCGCGCACCAACAAGACGCCGGCGGTTCTTGGCTACATGGATTCCTTCATCGGCATGTTTCTGGCCGGAGGCTTCTCCGTCGACCTGACCCATCACGTCATGCACGCCCTGGGCAGCCGCATGTGGGGGTTCACCCAGGAGCTGTTCGACGACGCGGGCGGGGCGGCGCAGGGGCCGGTCGATCTTCCGCCCGAGGCCCAGGCTGCCATGTTCCGCGAGATGGCCGAGCGGTATCCGAACATCCTGAAGGTCGCCACCGCCTCTGCGCACGAGGACTCCGTGGTGGGGCAGGGCTGCGACGACCAGTTCGAGTTCGAGTTCGCGCTGGATCTGCTCCTGGCGGGCTTTGAACGTCTGCACAAGCAGCGCTGGACCTCCATGCCGAAGAAGACCTCCAAGCCCGAATAGGCCCTGACGCCGGCAAGGCCCGGACCGCCGCCTATTCCTCGAGGAACCGCAGCAGATACGGGATCGCGGTCCGCATGGCCCTCAGGTCGCCGCCGCTCACAGACAGTTCGCCGAGGTAATCGCCGTGGCCGCCCGGCACGATCATCAGGCGCGCCCCGGGAATGACGCGGGACATCCGCACGGCGTGTTCGGGACTCATGACGTCGCGGTCAGCGGCCAGGACCAGGGTGCGGGCCGTGATGCGGCGCAGGTCATCGTCCGGCCAACCGGGGAAGGTCAGCATCCGCTGGCGGTCCAGCTCGAACATCCGCTCGAGGTGCCCGGGCTCCGGATTGAGCCGGCGGTCCGCGTCCTTCAGCGCCTCCGGCATCTCGCCGAGGGTGGCCGCTGCCATTCCGTCCCAAAACTCGCCGCCGACGGCGTCCCGGCTGGCGAACGTGGAGGCGGCAATCAGGCACCGCACGGAGGCCGGATACCGCATGGCCAGCGCCAGCGCGGTGTGGCCGCCGGCGCTGAAGCCAAGCACGTCCACGGTGTCCACGTTGAGCGCATCCATCACGGCCTTGACGTCGTCGGCCGAGTTTTCGGCGGTGAGCGGACGGCCGGTCGCCTGTGTCCGCCCGTGGCCTTCCTCATCGACGGCGATCACCTGCAGGCTCTCGGCCAGCAGCGCCGGAATGAGGCCGGCGAAGTTGGTCTCGATGCTCGAGCCTCCGCCGGGAATCAGCAGCAGCGGGGGCTCGCCGGCCCGCGGGTGGCCGTGGACCTCGTAGTACATGCGGACGTCGCCGTTGGCCGCGTAACCATGGGTGAAAGTCACACGGCATCCTAACCCCGCGCGCACCGGGCTGAACAGGGCATTGCGGACGAGACGGCACAGCGGACGACGGCGGGAGGTTTCCGCCGTCGTCCGCTCGCGGTGCAGTTTAGGCGTTGACGGATTCGGCGAGGATCGCGTCGACCTGGCCCAGCGCCTGGTTCATGCCCTCTTCCATGCCCATGGCGACAATCTGCTCCATCTGCTCCTCCGCGTCGAAGGTGGACATGACGGTCATCCGGGTGCGGTCGCCGATTGGCTCGAGCGTCACAACGCCGTGAATGGTGCCCATGTCGGCCACGGGGTCGCCGTTGTCGTCGGCGAACCCGTCGTCGAACTCGAGGCGGTGCGGGGCGTCGATCGTGACGAACCGCCACCAGCCGCGGGCTTTCTCCCCCTCGGGTCCGGTCATGAAGTAGCTGGCCTCGCCGCCGGGGACAAAGTCGTGCTTCTCGAAGGTGGCGGGCCAGGTGGGCGGACCCCACCAGCGTTCGAGCTGGCGCGGGTCTTCCCAGATCTGCCAGACCCGGTCCACGCCGGCGTCGAACTCGGCCACCACGGTGAGGCTCAGCGCCTCAAGATTATTCACTGAACTGATAACGGTCATGACAAACCTTTCCTATCCTTCAGTTTTCCTGGTTTCTGCCTTGCTGGTTTGTTTGGGCGTTGCTTGAATCCGCGGCGGCTGTCTCGGCGAGCAGGTTTGCGATCCGCTCGGTCCGCTGCCGCCAGATGACCTCGTACTCGTCGAGCAGCCGGCGGGCCTTTTGCAGCCCGTCGTGGTTGGCCCGCACGATCTGCTCCCTTCCCCGCTTCTCCTTGGAGACAAGGGAAGCGCGTTCCAGCACGGCCACATGCTTCTGGACGGCCGCGAAACTCATGGCGTAGAGGGCAGCGAGTCCGGAAACCGAATACTCCCCCACGGTCACCCGGCGCACGATGTCCCGGCGCGTCGCATCGGCGAACGCCTGGAACAGGCGGTCAAGGTCATCGTCGCTGAGCGGTTTCCTGAGCTGATCTACAACCATTTGGTTGTAGAATAGACCGGGGTTTCGGAGGTGTCAATGGGTGGCGGAGGGACCGGTGTGCCGGCCGGGATCGCGCCGCGGCGCGAGTCCGCTCCGGCCGCGCCCCTTCGACGACCCCAATTAGCCCAGGAACGTGCGGTGGATGTCGCTCCCGTAGCGGCGGATGATGTCCCGTTTGGCGGCGTGGAAGGCCTCGAGGTTGCCCGCATGGCTGTGTTGCGCCACGCGGCGCGTGGCCAGCTCGTCGGAGATGACGTCCAGGAAGAGCTCGGCGAGCAACAGCCGGGCGGAATCCCGGAAGCGGCCGCGGCCGTCGACATACAGCTGGACCGTCGGGGCACCGGTGTTGATGATGACCTTGCGCTCCGCGGCACTGTAGACGGCACGGTCCGCACTGTTGTGCAGATTGCGGAACTCGTAGCCGATGAAGAGGTCGACGCCGTGATCCCGGCTCGGCCGGTGGACCTCGCGGTGCGCCGCTGCTGGCCGTGCCGTGGCATTGGTGGCGATGGCATGGTGCGGCGGCTGGTCGGCGCTGCGGTGGGAGGCGTGCTCGGCGATGACGATTTCACAGAGCGCCCAGTAGTCCCCGGCCCGGACGGTGATCTCGCCGCGGTCGCCGTCCCGGTCCCCCGTCATGGTCCATTCGATCCGCCGGGTTTCTCCGAGCGCGCTGACCGGGACAGGGACAGGGACGGGGTCGATGCGCAGGGAACCAGGCAGCCCGAACTCAAAAGTGAGCGTCCCGCCGTCGGGCAGCTGGGCCGGATCCAGCAGCAGCGCGACATGGAACGGGTGCCCCGGCGGCCGGTAATAGAAGGGCGTGGTGAAGCGCAGGGCCGCGGGCGGCCCCCCGGCCGACGGCGAGCCGTCTCCCGTCCAGAGCGCCGCCGTCTCCAGCCCCAGATCGACGACGGCTGCCTCGCTCATGTGGTGCAGCAGGTGCTCAATCATCTCGGCAGTGCGCCCGGAGGTGGTGGCACGTTCCAGGTGGGTGAGTTTTTCCTTCTCCGCCTGCACGGCGTCGGCGATCATCCTGCTGACGGCCCGGGAGAAAGCGGCGACGAAGGGATCCTTGGGGTTCAGGCCCTCCCGCTCGTCGCTGATGATCGCTTTGCCCCGGCCCAGCATTTCGGTCAGCGCCGGGCACCGCACGGTGCCGAAGAGGTATTCCGTGCCCACCTGGTTCTCGAACTCGAACAGCTGGCAGTCGAGCACGGCCATGCCGGACTCAACCACCAGGCCGGCGGTGCGTTCGTCTCCCTTCAGCGTCAGCTCCACGTCTTGGGCCCGCTTGAGCGTGAGCGTGAACGGAAACTCCTCACCGTCGAGGCTGACGCTGCCCGGCCGGTCCGGGCCGAGGAGCACGGTGGCCGGCGGCTCCCGGAACCGGATGGTCTCGCTGGTGTGGTCCTCGGCTCCGGGGCGCCCGTGCACCAGTGCCACATCCCGGCGGTCAAGCACGTCCCGCAGGTAGATGTTGTCCGAGAGCGACTGCAGCAAGGTGGCGTGCTGGGTGATGGTGACGTGGGGATTGTCGACGACGATCGTCACCCGGGTGCCGTTCCCGGCGAGTGCGCCCGGAGTGTCGGGAGTGTCCGGAGTGTCCGTAGTGTCGCCCCAGGTGATCCCCAGCCGGGTGTAGTCTGCGGGGAAGGCACGGCGGTCCGCGCCGTCGTCGTCGTAGAGGTATCTGCCGTTCTCGCCGCGGAAGACGTCGATGCGGGTGAACCGGCCGTCTTGGATGGTCTCGATCCAGCCGTGGCCCAGGCCGAAGATGGCCTGCTTGAGCCCGCGGCCGAAGTACCCGCGGCCGGTGCCCTCGCCGCGGGAGAGCGGACTGTGCGCACCGCCGTAGCTGAGGATGCGGCCGGCCTCCTCGAAGGACATGCCCTGCGCCTGGTCGCTGACCATCAGCACGGCCCCGGCGTGGTGCCGCTCGTAGCCGACGCGGATCCGGCCGGTCACGGAAGCGCCGGACTTTTCCAGCCGGGCGTAGCTGTCGTCGCTGTTGGTGATCAGCTCCACCAACGCCTTCTCCACCGAGGCGAAACGCCGGGAGTCGATGCCGATCACCCGCTGGTCCACCTGGATTTCGGCAACCGTCATGCTGTTTACCTCGCTCACAACTGAAGCTGTTGCTGCGCTCTGCCCCTTGAGCCGCACCGCCCTAACCAGCCGGCACCGGACAGGGCCGATACGTGGAGCGTAGCAGTCTGGGCTTCTTGTGGCACGAGCCTGCGAAATCTTGTGCATGGCTCGGACAACACGGCATCGGCTGCTCCAGTACCGCCGTTATAGGGGGATCAAAGGGCCGTTAGGGACCAGCCGATGGCCTCGGAACCTGCCTGGGCCCTGCGCTGGAGGTAGTTTTAGGGCATGACGGCAAGCTACAGATACGACGTCGAGGTCCTCCATCTCCTCGTCTCGCCGGCGCACGCCTACTTCGGCCGGGCCCGCGATGGTGCGGCCACAGTCCACACCGCGGACGCGGACCGGGTCGACGTGGTGGCCGGCAAGGGCATCGTGGGCGACCGGTTCTTCGGCAAGGCCGCGCACATGGACGCCGCTGTCACCCTCCTCGCGGTCGAAGCCCTCGAAGCGATGGCCGCAGAGCTGGGAGCAGGGCCCTTTGACCCGCTCCTGACCCGGCGCAATGTGGTCCTTCGGGGCGCCCACCTGGCTCCCCTGCTGGGTCACGATTTCGCGCTCGAATCGCGCGGGGAAACGGTTCACTTCAAGGCGGGACGGCCCGCCCATCCCTGCGCGTGGATGGACCGGATGCTCGCTCCGGGGGCGCACGCAGCCATGCGCGGGCGGGGCGGCGTGCGCTGCCAGCCGCTCTCGAACGGCATTCTGAGCCGCGGGCCGGCCGTGCTGGTCAGCCCGGTGGAGCTCGATCCTGAAAAGGCCGGCCTCGCCTCCGTCCTGCGGCCGACGCGTCTGCCGTAGCAGTCACCCCGGCGCCAACGGGGACGACGGCGGCGGGAGCCTCCCGCCGTCGTCGCCCTCGGCGCCCGGAGGCCTAGAGGTGGGGCCGCGGCGCTACGGCAGGGCTGCGCCGACGGGCGCGGCGGCCCCAGGCAGGGCCCGGTCCAGCCGGTTGATGCGCCGGTAGGCGACGCGCGCGAAGCGCACGCCGTTGGAGGCGATACTGACCACGCCGAAGAAGGCGAAGCCAAACACCGGGTCACCCGTCTCGGCGATCCTCAGCACGGCGATCCCGGCCAGGAAGTAGATGCTGCCTTCCAAGGTGTTCACGCCCAGGGACAGCAGGCTCAGGCCGCGGGTCGACGCGCTCGCCAAGCCCTCGTACGCCGCCGGAATGGCGTAGAACAGCGTGGATATGCCCAACATGAGGCCAAGGGCGTCCTGCAGGGGCATGAAGTACAGGTCTCCGGCCGTGGCGAGCGCCAGAACCGCCGCCGAGCCGGCCGCGGCCAGGAGGATTTCGCGCCTCTTCCGGGCCCCGGTCCTGGCCACTTCCCGGCACAGGAACGCGTGGATCGCGATCCACAGGGTGTTGGCGGCCAGCACCCACCAGCTCTGGACGATCGCGGCGAGGGCCAGCCAGCCCAGCCCGGTCCCGGCGAGCACGCCCAGGCTCATGCCGCTGACGCCGTCGCTGGTGCCGGTGCGCTGCACCCGCCGGAGCGCGGGGATTGACCGGACGAGCTCGACGGCGATCAGGACCAGCCCGGCGAGCGCGGCGGACGTTTCGGCGGACAACTGACTCCTTCAGATCGCTGTGGCTATTGCGCAATTGAAGCCACCATAGCCGAGCCGGGAGCGGCACCGAGCGGGCGTTGCCCCCGGACCGGCCCTATGGACTTTGGACGGGGGACTTTGGACAGGGGACCTGACATGGCCGCCGCGCCTAAAATTGAGCATGGATCCGCTATGGAGCTGACGGTCCTGGTCCTCATCACTGCCGCCCTGTTCGGGTGGGCGCTGGTTTCGGCGCGGCTGCAGCAGGCGGACCTGACCGCCCCGATGGTGTTCATTGCTCTCGGCGCGGCCCTGACCTGGTCCGGCCTGGTCGATGGCTCCGCGCCCCCGGAGGCTGTCACTCCGGTGGTCGAAATCACCCTGGTGTTGGTGCTGTTCTCCGACGCCGCCCGCCTGCCGCTGCAGCAGTTGCGCCAGGACGTCGGCCGCTATGTGCGGCTCCTGGGACTTGGCCTGCCCCTGACGATCGTGTTCGGGTGGGCGCTGGCCGCCTGGTTCTTCCCCCACTTCGGGCTATGGCTGGCCCTCCTCGTCGGCGCGGCGCTGGCCCCCACCGACGCCGCACTGGGGGTCCCGGTGGTGACGAATCCGGTGGTGCCTTCGCGGATCCGGCAGCTGATCACGGTCGAGAGCGGCCTCAACGACGGCATCGCCACCCCGGTGGTCATGGTCGCGATCGCCGGCGCGGCCGCCGCAGCGGGCTTGGAGAGCGCCGAGGCCCCGGGCAGCGCGGCCGTCGAGCTGCTCATCGGCGCCGGCGTCGGCGTAGCGATCGGCGCCGCGGGCGGGTGGCTGCTGCAGCTGGCGGGCCGGCGCGGGACCGTTGCCGAGGACTTTGCCGGCATCGGGGTCCTTGCCCTGAGCCTGCTCGCCTACACCTCCGCTGTCGCCGTGGGCGGCAACGGATTCGTCGCGGCGTTCTGCGGCGGGCTGGCCTTCGGCACGTGCGCCGGGCACCGGGCCCCGGCCGCACTGGCCTTCGTCGAGCAAGTGGGCGGCCTGGCTTCCCTGCTCGTGTGGCTGGCCTTTGGAGCCATCGCCGTTCCGACCATGCTGGCGCACTTCGTCCCCCTGAGCATCGTGTACGCGGTGCTCAGCCTCACGGTGGTGCGCATGCTGCCGGTGGCGCTGGCCTCGATTGGTGCCGGTCTCGACCGGAACACCATCCTGTTCGTGGGCTGGTTCGGTCCGCGCGGCCTGGCTTCGCTCGTGTTCGCGCTGCTGGCGCTGGAAGCCGTCGGACCGATCTCCGACGAGGCGGTGGGCGTCATCACGGCCACCGTGCTGCTCAGCGTCGTGGCCCATGGCGTCAGCGCCGCCCCTTTGGCCGCCCGCTACGGACGCGCCGCGGCCGCAGCCGGACCGGAGCCCGGCGGCCCGGTGACGGTCACCCGGGCTCCCACCCGGGGCCTGAGCCGCAGGCACACGCCCCGCGCAAGGGTCCGGCCGGGGCGGGCCCGCCACTAGTCCGCACCGCGCCCGGCCCCGACGCCGGCGCCGCACCTCCCCCGCTGCACCCCTGTGATGAGTCTCACGCGCAATCTTCGCCATCTGGCTTGAGCCTCCGCCGCCGCGCTGTGCACTATGGAAAGGCAAGGCAGGGAAGCGACTTCCCGGGCCGACGCAGCCCCGGCCACCCCGACGCACAGCGTGCGCGGCGGACCGGCGGCAAAGATTTACCCATCCTGGTGGACGCAATGAGGCCAAACCGGTGAGCTCGCAGAGCTGCCCCGAGGTCTCAGGCGTTCCTGGTTTGGCCCACGGCGGCTCCGCATCGGTGCGGCAGCCGGACCTCCGGAATCATGAATGGAAGCACTGAACAATGACGTTTGAAACTGCCCACTCCGTTACCCACAAGCTCTGGGACCGCTCCACCATGCACCACGAACTGGACGCGCTGATCCTCGACCTCTCCGAGCGCCACAACATCGCCAAGAGCAACATCGCGGTCCACGCCAGCGGACCCGGCACCTTCACGCTCAGCCTGAACCACAGCGCAGCAAACCTCGAGGCAGTTTCCGCCTAACAGCACCTCACGACGCAACAGAACGACGACGGCGGGAGCCAGCTCCCGCCGTCGTCGTCGTGTCAGTCCCCCGGATGCCACTGCGGCCCGGTCAGCGGAGTGCCAGGTCCGCGCGCATTTCGGTCTTGACCCGGTACATGTCCTGGTCGGCGGCGAAGAGCAGGGTCCTGGCCAGTTCCTTGTGCCCTGCCGCATCGGCATCCGCCGGGACGGCCGTCTCCGCCCGGCCCACGGACAGGCCCAGCCGGAGCTCGTTCCCGGCGACGGTGACGGTGCCGGCCAGGCGGTTCCGGACACGCCCGGCCACCGTCTCCAGCTCCGCCGGGTCTTCCAGCCGGCGAATCAGCACCGGTGCGCGCTGGCGAGCTCCCGCTCGTACCGGCGCCCTACGGAAGCCTCGGCCGGCCCAGTGTCCGCATCGACCCGGGGGTGCTGCGGAGTCAACGGCCCAGGACGGGGTGCAGATGCTCACTCTCAATGGCGATACGGGCCTGAGCGGCCGCCCCCTTGAGCGCGTCAGGAATCGACGCACCCTGCAAGATCGGACCGAGAAAGCCAGCCATGAACGCGTCCCCGGCGCCGTTCGTGTCCACTACATGGGCGGGAACAGCAACAATCTCATGCTGCGTCCCGTCCGCTTCCAGCGCTATCGCACCTTCCGCCCCGAGTGTGCACACCGCCAGGCGAGGGCCCCGCGCGAGGCAGGCGCTCATAAGCTCCCACGGGTCGTCTGTCCGGTCGCCGTTCATGAAGACGGTGTCGGCCGCCCGAAGGAATGGCTCATGGAACGCGGACGATCCGTCGTAGTCATGCAGGTCCACCCATAACGGTGTTTGCCGGACCTCGTCGCGTTCGAGCAGTGCCAAGCCAAGTTCGCTCAGGTCGATCACGGCGAGATCCGCCGCAGCCACTCTTGCCGCGACAGCGTCAAGTTCATCCTGCGGCGGCGGGGATGGCACCGAAATGTAAAGGGATACCCGGCCTCCGCCGTCGGCCATGAGGTTGACGTGGCGTTCCGTGCGGTCAGACGCAATCGCTTCGATTGTGACGCCGGCCTGGGCGAGGGCGCCGCGTACCAGGTCGCCGGCGTCGTCGGCGCCTAAAGGCGTGCACAAGCGCACGTCTATGCCGATATCCGCCAGGTGCAAAGCCTTGCCCGCTGAGGTGCCCCCGACCGTATGCCAGGAGCGCCGGGCGAATTGCATGTGCGGGACTGGTTCCGGGAGATGGTCAAGGAGGATGAGGTGATTCCACGAAGCGGGGCCACAGACGGCGACCATCGGAGAGACAGACATTTCCTCAGCCTATCCGGCCGTCGTCTCGCTCCCCCAGGCTGTTTCCAGCCGTCTTGTTTGTACCCTAGGACCTGACGCCAAGGTGAGGGGCGAATCGACAAATGCGAATCGGTGAACGCCGTCCTGTCCGGGCTGCCAGGCCCGAGTTGATCGCGCCGACAGGACGTCTGCGTGCGGCCTGGCTGGAGGCGCACGGCGAGTGGGGCCCGGGCGTCCATGAGGATGGTTTCGGGCTGCTGGAAACTGACGACGTCGAATCGCCGGCCGGGTTTGAGGCGTGGATGGTGCGGCTCGCCAGCGAGGCGGGCTGCTGCACTTACCGCTGGATCGTCGACGGCGGCCAGGTCCTGGGCGGGATCGCGTTGAGGCACGAGTCTCACAAGGGGGTGGCGCGGGCCGGCCATATTGGCTTCGGCATCAGGCCCTCCGCCCGTCGCCGCGGATTGGCTGCGTGGGCGTTGGGCCGGATGCTCGCCGAAGCGAAGGCGCTGGGAATGGACCGGGTACTGGTCGTGTGCGAGGTCGGGAACATCGCCTCTGCGAAGACGATCGAAAGCCAATGCGGCGTGCCGGCCAAGCCAAATGTCGCCGATGAGTCCGCCTGGCGGTACTGGATACGGCTCTAACGCGTCCGGTCAGTGGGCGCCGGGACTTCAGTTCGGAACCCGATCAATTTGTGGGTGCCGTCGCAGTAGGGCTTGATCGCGGAGGCGCCGCAGCGGCAGAGCGCGACGGTTTTGCGCTGCCGCGGCACGGCTTCCCCGGACGGGGTGACGATGTCGAAGTCGCCGCGGACCAGGATCGGCCCGTCCGGGCAGACCACGATGGAGCCGTTCTGGGTGGATTCCTGCGGATTCTGGTTCATGGGTGCTCCCTGGCTGGGGTTCGTGTGCCGGCGGGCTGGGGCAGGCGGGATGCCAGGTCAGGCCGCGGCGGGAACGGGCGAGTCGAGCGAGGATCTGCCGCTTTCCCAGGCCCCCATGATGTGCGCCGTGAGGCGCGCGTCGATGGCGAGCACCGCCGTCGCGCCGAACAGGACATCCGGGAAGAGGTCCGGCTCAGCCTCGACGAGACCTCCGGCGAGATCCCTGCCCGCGATCTGTTCGTGGACGGCGTCCGCTTCGACGTGCTCGTCGAAGTAGGCCGTCACTTCGGCCTCGAATCCGAGGCGCCTGAAGCCGTTGCCGTACAGCTGGTTCGGCCGGGAGGACGTCATTTCGTAAATCGCCAGATGCCCTGCGATGGCACCGCGAAGTCTGCGGTTCAGCGCGAACAGGGACATCATGTTGACCGAGGCGAGTGAAATCGCCGGAACGGCGTCCGCGTAGGCTCCGTAGCTGTCATCCAGCCCCAGCCCCCGCATGGTCCGGGCGAAGAGGGCGCTGTGCATACGGTCCGGACGGCCGCCGCCGTACTCGTCAGCTTGAATCTCCACCAGCGCAGCCTTGGCCCGGCCGTTCAGCCTGGGGATCGCCCAGGTGTGCGGATCGGCTTCCTTGAGCTGATAAATCGATTTGTGGACCAGGAATTCACGGAGCTGCCCGAGGGTCGCCTTCTTCGCCACGTGGCGGGACATGCCCGGGCCGCCGTCCTGGGACGCGAGCCCGAACAGAATATCCGCCACGGCGTCGCTGTCCAGCGCCTTGCCAGCCGGGGCCCCGACTGTCCCGGCGGACAGGCTGGCTGCGGATCGCAGCGCCTGCTCGAAAGGTTCCTCCAGGAGCTGGCGGAGCGTGATCAGCCCCGGGTTCCATTCCCAGCGGTCATCCACCCCGTCCAGGCCTCCGTAATGCAGCTCATACAGGCAGAACAGGGCCAACTGCGCGTCGCCGTCGTCGATGATGTCATCGACGAGCGGCAGCTGCCGCTCGGTGAGAGTGTGCAGGGCGTCGTGTGCGGCGGAGTCATGGCTCGGCCCGCCAGCCAGTAGCCGGAACAGGCCCCCACTGATGGGTCCCCGTGCGTCAGGTATCTTCATTTTTTCTCCTACGTCGGCCCCAGCGGCATGGCTGAGGCCGGGACGCGTCGTCGATATGCGGTCAGGCCGCCCGCTCAGGGGTGGCGTATATCCATCTGGAACCCGCACCGGCACCGCAGGACGCGCGTCCTGAGGTAATCGCCCAGAAGATCCCGGGCTCCGGGGTAGGTGGAAACGGGACGCTGCGCGCTACGCCGTTCGGGGTCCACCGCGGACATTGGCTCCTGGCAGTGCCGGTACGTGGCGTCGCGGAGCGCGGCGCCGGCGGTGTTCCCGTTCCGCCCCGGAATGGATGCGAGCAGGGCCGCCGTCGTGGCCATCACGTGAGCGCTGCCGCATTTGGTGCAGCTGATGGCCGCCGCCAGGGTTTCCTGCTGCAGATTCATCACGGTGACGGAGTCTACGAGGACGTGCCGGTCGGTGGCGCAGGCCGCGCACCACGGCCGGCGGCCGCGGGGCTGATGCGCGTCCCGGGGCAGATAGGTGTTTGACGCGGTGGTCACCCGGGTCAGACCAAGCCCGGGTAACTGGCCAGAATGTAGTCCTCTGCGGCCGGCCCTTTCATGCGGAGACCGGTGCGCCTGGGATGGATCTGCTTTTTCTTCATGGCCGCCCAGAAGGCGTCCTCGGGGCGGGGTGCGGCCTGGCCCAGGAAGCACCAGCTGGTGTAGAGGCCGTAGAGCGGGTCACGGCCCAGGCCGTGGTCGGATGCAGGATCACTGGCGGTGGCTTCCTGCAGGAATTGGTCATAGTGAGAAGTTGCCATGAGTGGCTCGCTTCCTCGCGGTGCATCGTGTGCCGCCGTGTGGCTACAGCAGCTAGGCCTCGAGGCCGTGCACGCGGCGCCGAAGCAGTTCCGGTTTGCCGCGTCGCCGCAGATCCGGGATAGAGCGTTGCCGGGCTGGAATCCACGTGCCGCAGACACCAGTCGGAACAACATTTCTACGCTGTAGACTCTAGGCGTAGACTACACATTAAGCAACCTCCTTATTTCCAGGGAAGTCTGCCGTGTTCTCACACCGATCCGAACGGAAGACCATGTCGCCCGAAGCCAATCCGGCACCCTCAACGGGGGCCGCCGCGCCCCCAGCGGTTCCCGGCAAGAAGCGACTCAGCCGCGAGATTGTTCTGTGCGCGGCCCTGGCCCTGGTGGACGCCGAAGGACTCGACGCCCTCACCATGCGCAGGCTCGGGCAGGAACTCGGGCGGGATCCCATGGGCCTGTACCGTTACGCCGAAAACCGCGCGGCCCTGCTGGACGGGGTCTCCGAACTCGTCCTGAACGAACTGGCCGTCATCCCCGATGACCCCGACTGGCAGGCCCAGCTCCGCCGCATTGCCCACGACCTGCGGCACCTGGCGCTCCGACACCCCAACGTCGTGCCGCTCCTCGTCACGCGCCCCCTGTCAACACCCCTGGGCCTCCGGCCGCTGGGGACGCTGCGGCCGCTGGAGCAGATCCTGTCCCTGCTGATCGAGGCCGGGTTCGGCCCCGAGGACGCGTTGCACGTCTATCGCGCGTACTACGGCTACCTCTACGGGCACATCCTCAACGAGCTGCAGGAGTTCATCGTCGATCCCGACGAAAACGAGGCCCTCCTCCGCCTGGGCCTGCACCGCCTGCCGGCCAAAGAGTTCCCGCGCCTCCGCGCCCTCGCCCCGGTCCTCGCCGACTACGACGGGATGGCCGAGTTGGACGAAGGCATCACCATCCTGCTCTCCGGCCTCGCAGCCCGCCTACCGCTTCCGGGAGCCCAGCCCACCCCCTGATCGGGAACCTCTCTGGAAAGGCACCCGCCATCTTTCTCCTCTTTGGCCTCAAGACCGCCCTCCGCGACCTTCCCGGGCGGGCGGCCACCTGCCAGTACTGCCGCCGGCTCGTGCCGCACCGGCTCCAAGAGCGCGCGACAAAATTCACCCTGTTCTTCATCCCCGTCGTCACCACCTCCAGGGCCTACAACATCACCTGCTCCAACTGCGGGCAGCACTCAATGATCAAGGCCCGGCAGAAGAACGCCCTCCTGCGCTAGGAATTCTGCACCAGGAAGCCGCGAAGCGGACCTCTTGCCCGCAGAGGGTGACGGTCCGCAGCACGACGGCGGCCAGGGGTGTCTAGATCGGTGGAGGAACCGCGCCGTAGGAATGTGGCACCGCATGGGGATTGACCGGACGGTCCTCGTCGGATGTGGAGGGCTCCCTCGTGTCGTACGTGCGCGGCGTCCGCAGGTTCCGCGACCGTTTCCGCACCCCCACCGCGACAAATCCAAGACCAGCGAGCAGAAGACCGAGCCCGACGGCGAACATCACCACCGCACCCTGGCCGGCGCTATCCGAAAACACCTCAAACAGCGGGGTCGGCAGGACGAACACCGTGGCCGCCAGCAGTATCAAACCCACTGCAATTTGCCATGTCCCCTTGGACTGCATGGTTCCCCCTCCATGTGGTGCGTCTCAGCCTTGCGACCCAGTAAACCCGACACGTGCTCTTTTAGAAAGGGTTACTCCGGGCACCGGGTAACAGGAGACGCCGCGGTACCAATTCACCCGGGCACGACAAGGTAGGCTGCGTCGAAAGAATCACTGTGTGAATTGGGGAACCGTTGAGACTTGAGTTGTGGCATCTTCTTATCATTCTGCTGGTCGCGGCGGGTGTCGCCGTCGTATTTCTTGTGGCCCGGGTGGCGCGCCGGGTCCGGACCCGCAATCCTAATGGGGACCCGGGGAACGACTCGACCGGCTAACGCCTTGAGCGTTGCTGTTTCCGCCGTTTGACTGGCGAAGCGACATGAGAAGCTGTGCCAAACACAAATGCTCACAAGGGGGAAGCATGGTTTCAATAGGCGCGGCCATCGCGTGGTTCGTCATACCTGTGGTTCTTATCGCAACGGCGCTGTACTGGATCATTCGCCTGGGAGTGAAACACGGCCTTCGGTCGTATGAGGCAGAGAAGGCTAGAGACTCACAGTCCCTGATTTAGGCGGATCGGGCGCGCAAGGCGTTTCGCCCGCGCACCGTTGCCGGCTGGCGAAGGAGATGATCCTATCGGCAAGTCCGGGGACTAGGCTTTCGCCCAGGAAGCCCGGGCTGCAACCTCGGGACGCTTCCGAACGGCGGACACCGAGTACGGGGGGCGAGTGAAACGACCCCTGGTCAGAGGCGAAGGTCTTTGGTGGCGGTGACCCAGTTTCGCGCGATGGCCTTCTGCGCTGCAGCCAGAGTCACCCTGTGTGAGCAGACGGCCTTGTTCAGCCGGGTCTCGACGGCATCCTTGGGATTGGTGGTGCCCGGCGCACCGGCACGGTTCGGTTCGGGCCAGAGGTTAGATACGGCGTTGGTGCCGCCCAGCTGGAGGCTGATGAGGTGGTCGTATTCGGTGGACGCGGCGCGGGTCTGGCCGTACTGGGACAGGCTCAGGGCCTTGGTTTTGTTGGTGTCCGAAGCGGGGGCGCGGACCGTGGCCGTGTAACCGGACTTGCAGATGGTGGAGGTGAGGTTGCCTTCGGTGACGGCCGGGTCGACGGCGCCCGGAGTGCACACCGGATCCGGCAGGAACAACCCGGCGGCGGCGTCAACGGCGCGGGCCCTGCACTGGCCCGGGGCCAGGACCTCGTCAACGGCGACCTTGTGGGGGGAATGCAGCGACTTCACCGGCGGCGCCGATCCGGTGGCCGCCGACGGGGCCGAGGCTCTGGGCGCAGCGGCGTGGGACCTCTGCGCGCTGGTGTAGAGGAAACCGACAATCACCAGGCCGGCGACGAGCAGTGTGACGAACAGGGCAAGGCGCGTGCGGGAGACGGTCATGGTCCTCAGGTGTACGGCAGGTCAAGAGAGCGTGCCCGGTCGGGCAACAAAGAAGGGAAGCCGGGGTTCCCGTCTTCTGTTCTATCCCGCCGGGCCGTCCCGGGACGCGGCGCCGCGCCGATCAGGCTGCCCCATGCAGGGCAGCGACCAGATTCCTGTCAGCGCGAACGGTGGATCACTCCCGCGCGGCGGCGTGGACCTGGCTGACGGGTTTGGTGGCGGGCATGCCGATGACGGCGGCGACGGTGAGGACGGCGACGATCACGACGGCCAGGAACACTGCGGCAGAGGCCGCCACGATTGTCTGCGGATCCGTGTCGCCGTGCGGAGTTCCCGCGTAGACAGCGTTCGCTATCGCGCCGAAAACGGCGACGCCGATGGCGCTGCCGATGGATCGGGCGAAAAGGTTGGTGCCCGTGACCACGCCGCGCTCATTCCATTCGACGCTCGACTGGGCGGCGATGAGGGTCGGGGTGGCGACGAGCCCGAGTCCGAGCCCGACGATGAAGCAGCTGGCCGCGACCACCGCAACGTTGGGGACGGAGGCGGTAAGGGCCAGGACTGCCGTGCCGATGACGGTGACCGTGATGCCGATCAGGGCGGTATTCCGGAACCCGATGCGCAGATACAGGCGGCCGGACTGCGACGCACTGATCGGCCAGCCGATGGTGAGCGCCGCGAGGGCGAGGCCGGCCAGGATCGGGGAGGTCGAGAGAGCTCCTTCGAGGAACGTGGGAACGTAAGAGGTGAGGCCAAGCATGACTGCTCCGACGCCGAAGGCGATCATCGCCGTCGTCGCCAACAGCCGCCGGGACACAACCCACTGCGGCAGGACCGGCTCCGCCGCCCGCCGTTCGACGAGGATGAATGCGGCGAACAACAGCGCACCGCCCGCGAACACTGCGATGCTGACGGCGGAGTCCCAGGCCCAGGCCTGGCCGCCCTCGAGGGCCCCCAGAATGAGCAGGGTGAGCGAAACCGTGAGCAGCCCCGCCCCCAGGTAGTCGACCCGGTGCTTCACGGGCTCGATGTTCTCGTGGAACGATCGGGCCAGCATCCATCCGGCTACCAGGCACAGCGGGATGTTCACGAGGAAGATGCCGCGCCAGATTCCGAGTGCGGCAAACACTCCCCCGAGCGTCGGGCCCACCACCGAGGAGACCGCCCACACGCTCGCGAGGTAGCCCTGCACCTTGGCCCGCTCTGCCAGGGTGTAGATGTCGCCGGCGATGGTGACGGCCATCGGCTGGACTGCTCCCGCGCCCAGGCCCTGGACCACGCGGAAGGCGATGAGGACAGGCATGCTCCAGGCAACTCCGCAGAGAATCGAGCCGAGCAGGAACAGGCCGATACCGAGGAGCATGATCGGCTTGCGGCCGATGGTGTCGGAGAGCTTCGCGTAAACAGGCACCGACACGGCCTGCGCCAGGAGGTAGGCGGAGAACAGCCACGGGAACGACGCGAACCCGCCGATGTCGTGCACGATCGAGGGCACGGCCGTCGCCACAACGGTCGCATCAATCGCCACCAGCCCGGTGGAGAGCATCAGTGCGATGAGGACTGGTCCGCGTTTGGAGCGGAAGCCGACTCCCTCGGCCGTCGATGTCGTCATGTGGTCTTCGTTCCCATCCGCGTGCAGGGCGCGTTGCGCGCAGAACCGGTTGCGGCCCCGATTGCATAACTGCACGGTTCACCGAATTAGTCCCGGACGTCCCGACGACGTGGCTCAGCCGCTGATTGCGTCTACGCCACCCCGGGGACAGCCGTCACGGCCGGTTCGCGGGCCAGCTCGCTTGCGAGGTCTGCGGTCAGGTCCTCGACAACCTGCCCGTACAGCAGGTTCCCCTTGGCGGCGCTGGACCCGGCCGCCGAGGAGAGGCAGCCGGTGGCCGGCGTCCGGTCGGGCACCACCGGGAGTCTGTCGAAGCGCGGCAGGACCGCGGCAGGACCGTCGACTAGTCGGTCCATGGCAACCCTGGCCGGTTCCAGGTGCAGCATGAGTGAAGTTTCCAGGACGCCGCCGTGCTCAATGTCCCAGCCCGGGAAGCCGTCCGGGTAGACCTGAGTCAGTGTTTCCTGGCTGACAAAGTCCCAGTAGGACAACAGCAGCACGCTCTGCTTCGCCCCGGACCCGATCCCCAGCTCTTCCAGGGCGAGATCGATTCCCTCGTACAGGAACTGGTAGTTCTCGTAGTGGCCGTTGAGAAAGACCACGTGCCGCACGCCCTGGTTTAGGAAGGACTTGACGAGGTTGCGCGCCACGCCGATCAGGGTGCCGCCATCCAGGCTGGTGGTGCCAGGGAGGTGGTTGCCGCCGCCGGACTTCTGTTGCGACTTGTATCCGTAGGCGATGGGCTGGGCCACGAGCGCACCCAGCCGTCTGGCGACACCCTCGGCGAAACGGGACGACAGGATGGTATCCGTTCCAAGGGGAAGGTGTGGGCCGTGCTGTTCCAAGGAACCGACGGGGATGAGGACGATCGCCTTCCCGGAGGCGAGGGCCTCGCGGTAGCCGAAGGCATCCATGTCTTCCAGGAATACTGACTTGTTCATGCTGCTGGAGCTCCTTGTTTAGTGCGCCTGCAGGGTGCGGCACCACGGTGGCCGTGGCGCCGCACCCTCATCGCTGCCGCTGGCGTTGGTGTCAGGCGTTGGTGTCAGGCGCCGATGATGTTGTACTCGGGGCCGAAGGGGAACTTGGTGATGTTTTCGGCCCCGTCCTCACCGACCACGAGAATGTCGTGTTCCCGGTAGCCGCCGGCACCGGGCTGACCGTCCAGGACGGTGATCATCGGTTCCATAGAGACCACCATGCCCGCTTCCAGCACGGTGTCGATGTCCTCGCGGAGCTCGAGTCCGGCTTCCCGGCCGTAGTAGTGGCTCAGGACGCCAAAGGAGTGTCCGTAGCCGAAGGTCCGGTTGGCGAGCAGTCCGTGGCCTACGTAGATCTCGTTCAGTTCAGCGGCGATGTCCTTGCAGACGGCTCCGGGCTTGATCAGTTCCAGGCCGCGCTTGTGGACTTCGACGTTGATGTTCCACAGTTCCAGGGAGCGGGCGTCGGGTTCGCCGTAGAACAGGGTCCGTTCCAGGGCGGTGTAGTACCCGGAGGTCATCGGGAAGCAGTTCAGGGACAGGATGTCGTGCTCCCGAATCTTGCGGGTGGTGGCCCAGTTGTGGGCGCCGTCGGTGTTGATACCCGACTGGAACCAGACCCAGGTGTCGCGGATTTCCGAGTCCGGGAAGGTCCGGGCGATTTCGCGGACCATGGCCTCGGTTCCGATCAAGGCCACCTCATATTCGGTGATTCCGGCGGTGATGGCGTTGCGGATGGCCTCGCCGCCGAGGTCCCCGATGCGGGCGCCGTGCTTGATGACCGCGATCTCCTCGGCTGACTTGATCATCCGCTGGCGCATGGCTGCCTGGGCCACGTCCACCAAGGCGGCGGATGCGAAGGCTGCCTGGATCTTGTTGCGGTTGTCCAGCGGCAGCGAGTCGTCTTCGACGCCGATCCGGCGGGGGTTAATGCCGCGGGTGCGCAGCGCCTCCTGGATGGCGAAGATGTAGTTGTCCCGGCGCCAGTCCGTGTAGACCACATTGTCGCCGTAGCTGCGCCGCCACGGCATCCCGGCGTCGATGTTTGCCGTGACGGTCACGGTGTCGTCTTTGGTGACCACCATGGCATACGAGCGGCCGAAGTAGGTGAAGAGGAAGTCGGAGTAGTACTTGATGGAGTGGTAGCTGGTGAGGACGACGGCGTCGAGGTCCTTGTCTGCCATGATGCGGCGCAACCCGGCGAGGCGGCGCTCAAACTCGGCATCGGAGAACGTGAGGCTGACTTTCGTGCCGTTATTCAGGACCTTCAGGCGCTCCAACTCAGAGACGTTCGAGGCAAGGGCGGCGGTGGAGATGGTCACGGGTTATTCCTTTGCAATTTGGGGGGTAAACATTGGGGATTGGCATTTGCCGGCTCTCAGGCCACGGGGGCCGGTTCCTGAACGGGGATCTTTTCCTCGCAGGCGTCGCCGTACTCGGCCAGTACAGCTTCTTCCTCCAGGTCGAGGCGGATGCCGATAGGCACTCCGGCCCTGATGCGCCGGCGGAAGCGGGGATAGCCGAGGGCAAAATAGACGGCCGAGGAGGTAACCGTTCCGGCCAGCCAGGAGAAATCGACGCCGCCCATCGCAGTCGCAATCGGCCCCTGCAGGGCAGGGATCCCGCCGTACATGAACAGCCACGTCATGAAGATCCCGGCGAAGAAGGCGATGAACGCAGAGGGGTTCACGGATTTCAGGGCGGTCTTCTTCGAATCGAGGAACAGGTAGGAGAAGTCCTTGTGGTGCCGCTCGAAGATGAAGTAGTGGACGGCCATGATGCCGCCCCACGTCGCCACCCAGGCCACGATGGCGCCCAGCCAGGTGTCGAGGATCATCGCGAAGTCCTCCGCGAACATGAATCCGATAACCGCGAACATGGACAGTATGCCGACCATGATGGACAGCTTGCGCCGCGAGATCTTCACGTCCAGGGCCTGGAAGGCAACGCCGAAGGTGTAGAGGTTGATGATGTTCGTGGCGATCGGTCCGTGGATGACCAGCAGGATGACCGGGATGGCCAAGGTGCCGAAGTTGGAGACGATCAGTTCGCCGGGGTCGGCCTGTCCATTCTTGGTCGCGAGGCTGGCCCCGAGAATGCCCAGCCAGACTACGGGCAGGAACTGCCCCAGGACGCTGACGGCGAACAACTTGGCGGGCTTGACCTTGCGGCTGACGAAGCGGGAGTAGTCCGGGGCGTAAGTGAACCAGCCGATACCCCAGCCGATGCCGATCACGGTCATGATCGAAGACATTGCAGCGATGCGCGGCAGGCCCTCCAAGACGGCGCCGGCCGGTCCGGCGTAGCTCCAGTTGATATCGAGCTGGGTCCAGGCCACGATGGACATCCCCACGAGCACGATGATGGTGGGCGGCATCGTGATCCGCTCGAACTTGGAGATGGCATGGTATCCCCGGTAGCAAATGGCAACCTGGACGGTCATGATGACCGCGGCGACGGCGATGCGCACCATGATGTTTTGTTGGCTGGGGTCGACCCAGCCGATCATGCCGAACAGTGCCAGAATCAGGTCCAGGATGACCCACGTGTTCACTGCTGACCAGCCAATGGCGATGGTCGCCTGGATGGCGGCCGGCAGGTAGGCTCCCCGGCGGCCAAATGCGCCGCGGGCAAGCAGCATGCCGGTCGCACCGGTCCGCTGGCCGAGGATGACGAAGAATCCAAAGCCCGCCATGCCAATGATGTTTCCGACGATCAGGACTATCAGGGTGTCGCTCAGGCCCAGGCCGAGCTGGATGCCGAGGGCCCCGAGGATCCAGTTGATGGGGGCGACGTTGGCGCCGGCCCAGATCCAGAACTGGCCGGAAAGTTTCGTGGTCCGTGCGGATTCAGGAATAGGTTGCAGGACATCTTCAACCTCGACAGTGGCCGCTTCGTGCGTGCCTTGTTGAGCTTGGTTCATGCTGTGCCTCAATTCACTACGTTGTGATGAAGAACGGGAGTGGATCCAGTTTATTGGTGACCTGCCCCACAAAGTAGAGACCTTTTGATTACACTGAAGGCGTATTGAGTGACAATATGACGCATGCTCAAGGGGTCAACCATCATGATCACGCTCGCTGAAGTGCTTACTAACCCCTCCATGGCGGCCGCCAGCCCGCTGATGCGCAGCAGCGTCCCCGGGACCTTGGAGCGGGCTGTCCGCTGGGTACATTCCAGCGAGGTACTCGAAATCGCCCCGCTTCTGCGCGGCGGGGAACTGCTGCTCTCCGGCGGGGAGTCGCTCCTGGCCCTGCCGGCGAAGGAGCAGGAGGACTACATCCGCAGCCTTGCGGTGCGGCATATCGCTGCCTTGGCCCTGCAGACGGCCGGCCAGGCGGCCCCATTGTCGGAGCGGCTCGTTGCCGCGGCCGATGAGTACGGGCTGCCGCTGATAGAGCTGCGCTCCGTGGCCCCCTTTGTGGACATTGCCGAGGCCGTCAACCGGCTGGTGGTCAACGAGCAGGCGGCCGCCCACTTGGTGGTCGACGACGTCTCCCGGCGGATTGCGCGCCAAATCACCGACAGGGGACCCCACCTGCCGACCATCCTCGAATTGGTGGCCACGACCCTGGGGGCTGAGGTCTCGCTGGAGGCCCCCGACGGATCGCTCCTCGGCCGCGCGGGGGAGGCCGTCGACGAGGGAGGGTCGAGGGCCGAGGCCGGCATCGTGGTCGGCGGCCAGCTTGCTGCCCAACTAACGCTCCGCTCCCCGTCGGAGGACCCGCTGCTGCTCGAGCTTGCAGCCGACCGCCTGTCCGGAATCCTGGCCCTCGCCCTGGCGCAAGCCTTTCGGCCCACACCAGCGCAGGTGGCCGAGGCACGCCTGCTGGAAGCGGTGATCGAAGGTGGCGACGCCGAATCCGTCCAGCGACTCTGGCTGCAGGCCGGGCTCCAGGCAGGCCACGCGGCGATTGTGGCCGTTTTCCGCACGGCCGGAAGGGATGCTAATTTCCCTGCCGTGGAACGAGCGCTGCACGTGCGCGGAGTGCAGGTGAAGTCCCACCTATGGGACGGTGAGCGCGCGGTACTGCTCGCCCTGCCGCACCAAGGCGCCCGGGCGGCGCGCGAAGTGCTGCTCCGCGCCGCGCGGGAGTCGCTGGCCGGTTCGGACACGTGCGCCACCTTCGGACCAAACGTGGCCGACGGCTCCCGCGCGCACGACTCCTACGTAGAAGCGCGGGAAGTCATGAAGCTGGGCATGCCCGCAGCGGGCGATGTTCTGGATGCCATGGACTTCCTGGGCCGCCGGATTCTAGCCGCCGTGCCGCATGCGGCCTTCCTGGACTCCTATGTGGAGTCAGCGCTGGGAGAAGTGCTTGAGTGGGACCGGAAGCATGGCACTGCCCTGCTGGCCACCCTCCTGTGCTGGCTCGATACGGGGTGCAACACGACGGCGTCGGCCGTCGCCTTGAACGTTGAACGGCAGACAATGCACAAGCGGCTGAACAAGATCCAGGCCCTGCTGGGCGGGGACCCCCGCACCTCCGGCAGGTTGTTCGCCATCCATATCGCCGCGGCGGCCGCCGCCACCGCGGGGCCCGGGCCGCACCCGCCGGGGCGGACACTTTAGAGCACGCTGCGGACGGTTTTCTCGAAGCTGGTCACGTGCTCCAGTGCCAGGCTGGCGGCCAGCTCGGCGTCGCCGTCGGCAACGGCATTCAGCAAGTCGACATGTTCGGTGATGTGCCCGGCAACGGACGGGATCTTGTCCAGCACCAGGCACCAGATTCGGGTCGCGAGGTTGTCGTAGCGGATCAGGGTGTCTTCCAGATGGGGGTTGCCCGCGGCCGCATAGATCAGCCGGTGCACGGTGAGGTCATAGCGCATGAGCTCGCGCTTGTCGCGTGGCGTGGCGTCGATCCCGGCGTCGATCCCGGCGATGGTCCGGGCCACCTCCCGGAGCTCCGAGCGCATGTCCGCGCTGGCGTTCGTTGCGGCGCGGCGGGCCGCCAGCGGTTCCAGTAACTCGCGGATGTCCGAGACATCGGCCAGTTCCGTTATGTCAACGATGGTGGCGAACGTTCCCCGGCGGGGGTAGGAGACAACCAGGTGATCGATTTCCAGGCGCTTGATGGCCTCGCGGACGGGAGTCCGGCCCACTCCGAGCTCCGCGGCAAGCTGGCCGTCGTTGATCGGGGCGCCGGGCTTGATCTCAAGCATGATCAGTTTGTCCCGCAGACGGCGGTAGGCCGCCTCGGCCAAGGAGATCTCCCCCTCCTCCGCTGCCGGCATGAGGTGTGCTGCGCTCATCGAATATCCCCTTCCCCCCAGCGGCCCCTCCGGCCGGCGGCCGAGGACCTATTGACTCTCTTGTGAGTTTCACCATACCATTGCTCTCACACTGATATATCAATTAGTCAGAAGTAGTATTTCAAAGGAGCAGTCGAATGGTTGGGCAGCTGAATCACCGGTTATCAGAAGTGGACATTGAAGTAGCGGACGCCGTGAACAGGGAGCTCCTGCGGCAGCAGGCCACCCTCGAAATGATCGCCTCCGAGAACTTCGCCCCTGCCTCGGTCATGGAGGCGCAGGGCTCGGTCCTGACGAACAAGTACGCCGAGGGCTACCCCGGGAAGCGCTACTACGGCGGCTGTGAGCACGTTGACGTGATCGAACAGCTCGCCATCGACCGGGTCAAGGCCCTGTTCGGCGCGGAAGCGGCGAACGTGCAGCCCCATTCCGGTGCCCAGGCCAACGCCGCCGCCATGTTTGCCCTGCTGGAACCGGGCGACACCATCATGGGCCTCTCGCTGGCGCATGGCGGCCACCTCACCCACGGCATGCGCATCAACTTCTCCGGCAAGCTCTACAACGTGGTCCCGTACCACGTGAGCGAGCACAACCATCTGGTCGACATGGCCGAAGTCGAGGCCCTGGCCCTCGAGCACCGTCCCAAGATGATCGTCGCCGGCTGGTCGGCCTACTCCCGGCAGCTGGACTTCGCGGAGTTCCGCCGGATCGCGGACCTCGTGGGCGCCTACCTCATGGTGGACATGGCACACTTCGCCGGCCTGGTCGCCGCCGGGCTGCACCCGAACCCGGTGCCCTATGCCGACGTCGTCACCACCACCACGCACAAGACCCTCGGCGGCCCGCGCGGCGGGGTGATCCTGAGCAAAGAGGAGTACGCGCGCAAGATCAACAGCGCCGTCTTCCCGGGCCAGCAGGGCGGCCCGCTGGAACACGTGATCGCGGCCAAGGCCGTGGCCTTCAAGATCGCCGCGTCGGCCGATTTCAAGGAGCGCCAGGAACGCACGCTCGAGGGCGCCAGGATTCTCGCGTCCCGGCTCCTGAAGGATGACGTCGCGGCATCAGGGATCTCAGTGGTCAATGGCGGCACGGATGTCCACCTGGTTCTGGTGGACCTGCGGCACTCGGAGCTGGACGGTCAGCAGGCCGAAGACAGGCTGCACCAGATCGGCATCACGGTCAACCGCAACGCCGTTCCCTTCGACCCCCGCCCGCCCATGGTCTCCTCCGGGCTGCGGATCGGCACCCCCGCCCTGGCCACCCGCGGCTTCGGCGCCGCGGAATTCACCGAGGTGGCGGACATCATCGCCTCCGCGCTCATTTCACCGGCAACAGAGAACGAACTCGACGACGAAACCGCCGCAGGCCTCCGCGGGCGCGTCAGCGCCCTGGCGGCACGCTTCCCGCTCTACCCCCACCTTGGCGGCAACGCGGCCGCAACGGGTCTTGAGGCAGAACTGATTGGAGCAGCACAATGACCACCGAACACCTGCCGGAGCACCCGGACTTCCTCTGGCGCAACCCGGACCCCAAGTCTTCCTACGACGCCGTGATTGTCGGCGGCGGCGGACACGGACTCGCCACCGCCTACTACCTGGCCAAGAACCACGGAATGACCAACATCGCCATCCTGGAAAAGGGCTGGCTCGCCGGCGGCAACATGGCCCGCAACACCACCATCATCCGTTCCAACTACCTTTGGGACGAGAGCGCTGCCATCTATGAGCACTCCCTGAAGCTGTGGGAGATCCTGCCGGAAGAACTCGAATACGACTTCCTGTTCAGCCAGCGCGGTGTGATGAACCTGGCCCACACCCTGGGCGACGTCCGCGAAAGCGTCCGCCGCGTCGGGGCCAACAAGCTCAACGGCGTCGACGCAGAGTGGCTGGACCCAAAGCAGGTCAAGGAACTCTGCCCCATCCTGAACATCAACGACAACATCCGCTACCCGGTCATGGGTGCCACCTACCAGCCGCGCGCCGGCATCGCCAAGCACGACCACGTCGCGTGGGCGTTCGCCCGCAAATGCGACGAGCTCGGCGTGGACATCATCCAGAACTGCGAAGTCACAGGCTTCCTGAAGGACGGGAATCGCGTCGTCGGAGTCAAGACCAACCGCGGCACGATCCACACCGAAAAGGTCGGTCTCTGCGCGGCAGGACACAGCTCGGTGCTGGCGGAAATGGCCGGCTTCCGGCTTCCCATCCAGTCCCATCCTCTCCAGGCCCTGGTGTCGGAGCTCCACGAGCCCGTCCACCCCACCGTGGTCATGTCCAACCACGTCCACGTCTACGTCTCCCAGGCGCACAAGGGCGAACTGGTCATGGGCGCCGGCGTCGATTCCTACAACGGCTACGGCCAGCGCGGATCATTCCACGTGATCGAGCACCAGATGGCAGCCGCCGTCGAGCTATTCCCCATCTTCGCCAGGGCCCACGTGCTCCGGACCTGGGGCGGGATCGTGGACACCACCCTGGACGCCTCCCCGATCGTCGGCACCACCCCGGTGGAGAACATGTTCGTCAACTGCGGGTGGGGAACCGGCGGATTCAAGGGCACCCCGGCGGCCGGCCTGACGTTCGCGCACACCATCGCCACCGGAACACCGCACAAACTCAACAAGCCCTTTGCTCTCGAGCGCTTCGAAACCGGCGCCCTGATCGATGAACACGGCGCCGCCGCCGTTGCCCACTAAGAAACCTGCCCACTAGAAAGAGGTACGGACATGCTCCTGATTCCCTGCCCCAACTGCGGCCCCCGCGACGAGACCGAATTCCACTACGGCGGCCAGGCGCACATCGCCTACCCCGAAAACCCGGCGGACCTCACCGACCGCGAATGGGCCGAGTACCTGTTCTACCGCGACAACACCAAGGGCGCCTTCGCCGAACGCTGGCTGCACAGCACCGGCTGCCGGCAATGGTTCAACATGCTCCGCGACACGCTCACCTACGACATCCAGGCCGTCTACCCGATGGGCCAGCCTCGCCCTGACAAGGAAAACACAGCCACAGGATCCACGGCCCCCACCGTCACCAGCCCCGTCTCCCCGGAAGGAGCAATCAAATGACCGCTCAGAGCCAGCCCGCGCGTCTTGGCACCGGCGGACGCATCGACCGCAGTGTCACCTGGCGTTTCACCCTGGATGGCCGTGAATACACGGGCCACCCCGGCGACACCCTCGCCTCCGCCCTGCTGGCCAACGGCCGGCTGCGGGCGGGCAACTCCCTCTACGAGGACCGCCCCCGCGGCATCATGTCCTCGGGAGTCGAGGAATCCAACGCCCTGGTCAAGATCGCCGCCCGGTTCCCGGGCCACGTGGCCGAGTCCATGCTCCCCGCCACCACGGTGTCCCTCGTGGACGGCCTCAGCGCCGAATTCCTGAGCGGGCTGGGAAAGCTGGATCCGGGCGAGGACCGCGCCGAGTACGACAAGAAGTATGTCCACACCGATGTCCTCGTGGTCGGCGGCGGCCCTGCAGGCCTCGCCGCGGCACGCGAGGCCGTCCGTGCCGGCGCCCGCGTCATCCTCATTGACGACCAGCCCGAGCTGGGCGGCTCGCTGCTGTCCGGGTCCACCGATCCGGCCCTCGCGGAGAGCATCGAGGGGGTACCCGCCCTGGACTGGGTGTCCGACGTTGAGGCCGAGCTGATCTCCGCCGCCGAGTGCACTGTGCTGAACCGCACGTCTGCCTTTGGCTCCTACGACTCCAACTACGTCATCGCGGCCCAGAACCGGACGGACCACCTCCTGACCCCGGCCGCGCCCGGCGTGTCCCGCCAGCGGATCTGGCACATCCGCGCCGCCCAGGTGGTCCTGGCCCCCGGCGCCCACGAACGGCCCCTGGTCTTCGAGAACAACGACCGCCCCGGCATCATGCTCGCCTCCGCGGTCCGCAGCTACCTCAACCGCTACGCGGTGGCGGCGGGGAAGCGAGTGGTCATCAGCACCACCAACGACAGCGCCTACGCACTGGCCGCCGACCTCCGCGCCGCCGGCATCCGCGTCGAAGCCGTCGTGGACGCCCGTCCGCAGCTGAGCGACACCGCAGCGGCGGCAGCCGCCGCCGGCACGCGGGTGCTGATCGGCAGCGCCGTAGCCAACACCACGGCTGCTTTGTCCGGCGACGGCCGACTTCTCGGCGTCACCATCCGGAGCATCAACGACGACGGCGAACTCACCTCCGGCGTCGAACAGCTCGCCTGCGATCTGCTGGCCGTCTCCGGCGGCTGGTCCCCCGTGGTGCACCTGCACTCCCAGCGCCAGGGCAAGATCCGCTGGGATGATGAGCTGGCGGCGTTCGTGCCCAGCAGCGTGGTCCCGAACCAGCTGGTGGCCGGGGCGGGCCGCGGCAGCTTCGAACTCGACGACTGCATCGCCGAAGGCATCTCCGCCGGGGCAGCAGCGGCCGGCGCCGCCGGCTTCGACCCTGAAAACTCCGGCGCAGCCGCCGATCCGCTAGTCTTTTCCGAACCGAAAGCGTCCGGCCCGACCCGCCAGCTCTGGCTCGTCCCCGGACAGGACGGCGGCCCGGACGACTGGCACCACCACTTCGTCGACTTCCAGCGCGACCAGTCCGTGGCCGACGTCC
This sequence comes from Arthrobacter sp. YAF34, assembly GCF_052113245.1. Lineage (NCBI taxonomy): Bacteria > Bacillati > Actinomycetota > Actinomycetes > Micrococcales > Micrococcaceae > Arthrobacter > Arthrobacter sp. YAF34. The sequence goes on along the minus strand of NZ_JBFRCV010000007.1, from coordinate 34,318 downwards.
TGCGCTCCACCGGGGCCGGCATGCGCTCGGTGGAACACGTCAAGCGCTACACCTCCATCAGCACCGCCAACGACCAGGGCAAAACCTCCGGGGTGAACGCAATCGGCGTCATCGCCGCGGCACTGCGGCAGGCAGGCGAAGCGTCCCGGGGCATCGGGGAAATCGGCACCACCGCGTACCGCGCCCCCTTCACCCCCGTGGCGTTCGCCGCCCTCGCCGGACGCCAGCGCGGAGAACTCTTCGACCCGGCCCGCCTCACCTCCATCCACCCCTGGCATGTCGCCCACGGCGCCCTCTTCGAAGACGTCGGCCAGTGGAAGCGTCCCTGGTACTACCCGCAGGCCGGGGAGGACATGGACGCCGCCGTCCTGCGCGAATGCGCTGCCGTCAGGGAATCGGTGGGCTTCATGGACGCCACCACCCTGGGCAAGATCGAGATCCGCGGCAAGGACGCCGGCGAGTTCCTGAACCGCATCTACACCAACGCGTTCAAGAAACTGGCGCCGGGTTCGGCCCGCTACGGTGTGATGTGCACCCCGGACGGGATGATCTTCGACGACGGCGTCACGCTACGCCTCGACGAGGACCGGTACTTCATGACCACCACCACCGGCGGCGCAGCCAAGGTCCTGGACTGGCTGGAGGAATGGCTGCAGACCGAATGGCCGGAACTGGACGTGCACTGCACCTCCGTCACGGAGCAGTGGTCCACCATCGCCGTCGTCGGGCCCAAGTCCCGCGCCGTCGTGGCGAAACTGGCCCCGGAACTGGCGGCCGACGGCGGCCTCGACGCCGAGGCCTTCCCGTTCATGACGTTCAAGGAAACCACCCTCGCGTCCGGCGTCCGGGCCCGGATCTGCCGGATCTCGTTCTCCGGTGAGCTCGCCTACGAAATCAACGTCCCGTCCTGGTACGGGCTGAACACCTGGGAAGCCGTGGCAGCGGCCGGAGCCGAATTCAACATCACCCCCTACGGCACCGAAACCATGCACGTGCTGCGAGCGGAGAAGGGGTACCCCATCGTGGGCCAGGACACCGACGGGACCGTCACCCCGCAGGACGCCGGCATGGAATGGGTCGTCTCCAAGGTCAAGGACTTCATCGGCAAGCGGTCCTACGCCCGCAAGGACGCCGGACGCACCGACCGGAAGCACCTGGTCAGCGTCCTTCCCGTGGACGGCACCGTCCGCCTGCCCGAGGGCACCCAGCTCGTGGAGCAGGGGATCACCGTCAACCCCGCCTACGGGCCGGTGCCCATGCAGGGATTCGTGACCTCGAGCTACCACAGCGCGGCGCTGGGCAGGTCTTTTGCCCTCGCCCTGATCAAGAACGGCCGCAACCGCATCGGTGAAACCCTGGTGGCCGCCGCCGGGGACCAGCTGGTGGACGTTGTTGTCGCAGAAACCGTACTTTTTGACTCGGAAGGGGCCCGCAAAGATGGCTGACACAGCAGCACTCGAAAATTCCAAGAAGATCCAGACCCTCCGGAAGAGCCCGGCGTCGCTCCTGCAGTCGGCGTTTGAAGCCGGATCCGTTGCGGGCACCGTGGAGCTGCGCGAGGTGCCGTTCCTGACCATGGCCGGGCTCCGGGTCGAGCCTGCCTGCGATGCCGGGGAACGACTGGGCACCCGGACCGGCGGCCTGCCCTCCGCGTCAGGGGAGGTCAGCGGCAGCGGCGAAACGGCAGTGCTGTGGCTGGGTCCACGCGAGTTCCTGCTCGTGGCCCCCGCGGAATCCCACGAAAGCCTGGGCGGGGACCTTCCCGGCGCGCTCTTTGAGGCGTTGGGCGACGGCGAGGGCCAGGTGGTGGATCTCTCCGCCAACCGCACCACGTTCGAACTCTCCGGCCCCCGGGCGCGGGCCGTCCTGGAGAAGGGGTGCTCGCTCGATCTGCATCCCCGCGTCTTCCGGGCCGGGACGGCGCTGTCCACGGAAATCGGCGGCATCCCGGCCATTCTGTGGAAGACCGCGGAGGAGACCTACCGGATCTTCCCGCGGGCCTCCTTCGCCGAGTTCCTGGGCCGCTGGCTTCTTGACGCCATGCGCGAATTTGCATCCACCGAGGTCCCCTGATGGCGCTCAGCGTCCTGGACCTGTTCTCCGTTGGCATCGGGCCGTCCTCCTCCCACACGGTCGGCCCGATGCGGGCGGCCAAGCGGTTCGCTGACGGGCTCAAGAGCGACGGGCAGCTAAGCGCGACCACGAGGGTGCAAGCCGAATTGTTTGGATCCCTCGGCGCCACCGGCCGGGGCCACGGTTCGGACAAGGCCGTGGTCCTGGGCCTCCAGGGCCAGTCCCCCGAGACGGTGGACACCGGAACCGCCGAGGACCAAGTGGCGGCCGCCGCACTGGACGCCGAGCTCCTGATTGGCGGGGACCACCGGGTGGGCTTCAACTGGGACGAGGACGTGGTGCTGCACCGCCGCAAGTCCCTGCCCGCCCACCCCAACGGCATGACCTTCCGGGCACTGGACCACACCGGGGCAGTGCTGAAGGAACGCAGCTACTACTCAATCGGCGGCGGCTTCGTCGTTGACGGCACGGCGCAGGGCGCCGACCAGGTGGTGGCGGATGACACCGTCCTGCCCTACCCCTTCACCACGGCCGACGAACTCCTGGGCATCTGTGACCGCGAGCGCATGTCCATCTCCGACGTCATGCTCGCCAACGAACTCGTTTGGCGCAGCGAGCCTGAACTCCGGGAAAAGCTCCTGGCCCTGTGGGCGGTCATGCGCCAATGCGTGGACAACGGCTGCGCCGCCGAGGGAATCCTCCCCGGCGGGTTGAACGTCAGGCGCCGGGCGCCGTCGCTCTTCAAGACCCTGACGGCGGACACCGGCGTCACCGATCCTTTCCGGGCCATGGAGTGGGTGAACCTCTTCGCCCTCGCGGTCAACGAGGAAAACGCCGCGGGCGGGCGCATCGTCACCGCCCCGACCAATGGCGCGGCCGGCATAGTGCCCGCGGTGCTGCACTACTACGTCAAGTTTGTTCCCGGAGCCGACGACGACGGCGTGGTCCGCTTCCTGCTCGCGGCGGCCGCCGTCGGAATCCTGTTCAAGATCAACGCCTCCATCTCCGGAGCGGAAGTGGGCTGCCAGGGTGAGGTTGGTTCTGCCTGCTCCATGGCAGCAGCCGGGCTGTGCGAGGTGCTCGGCGGCACCCCCGAACAGGTGGAGAACGCCGCCGAAGTGGGCATAGAGCACAACCTCGGCCTGACCTGCGACCCCGTGGGCGGCCTGGTGCAGATCCCCTGCATCGAACGGAACGCGATCGCCAGCGTGAAAGCCATCAACGCCGCGCGGCTGGCGCTGCACGGCGACGGCAGCCACAAGGTGTCGCTGGACAAAGCCATCAAGACCATGCGTGAAACAGGAGCGGACATGAAAACCAAGTACAAGGAAACCTCCCGCGGAGGCCTCGCCGTGAACGTCATCGAGTGCTGACCCGTGAATACCGTCACTAGCACCGCCGCCGACTACGTTCTGACCCTCGATTGCCCGGAGACCCGGGGAATCGTCCACGCCGTGTCCGGATTCCTGCTGGAGCAGGGCTGCGACATCCTCGAGAGCAAGCAATTCGACTCACAGGACGACCGCCATTTCTTCATGCGGCTCCACTTTGCCGCAACCGGGGACTCCCCCGGCGGCCCGGCCACCCTTGATACGCTCCGGGAGGCCTTCGGGCCCGTGGCCGAAAAATTTGGCATGCAGTGGCACCTGCGTGCCGAGGGGACGAAGTGCCGGGTCTTGGTCATGGTGTCCAAATTCGAGCACTGCCTCAACGATCTGCTGTTCCGCGCCCGCATCGGCGAACTGCCCATCGATATTGTCGGGGTCGTCTCAAACCATCCGGATCACCGCGGGATCGTGGAATGGCACGGCATCCCCTTCTTCCACGTGCCCGTCACCGCCGCCACCAAACCAGAGGCCGAGGGCCGGCTGCTGGAACTCATCGGCGAGCTCGACGTCGACCTCGTCGTCCTGGCCCGCTACATGCAGGTCCTCAGCGATGATCTCACCCGCAAGTTGGACGGCCGGGCCATCAACATCCACCACTCGTTTCTGCCCAGCTTCAAAGGTGCCAAGCCGTACCACCAGGCGTACGCCCGCGGCGTGAAGACCGTCGGCGCAACCGCCCACTACGTCAACGCGGAACTCGATGAGGGCCCGATCATCTCCCAGCAGGTGGTGGAGGTGGACCACACCTACACTGCCGACGACCTCGTGGCCGCCGGCCGGGACACCGAGCGCAAGGCACTGTCCAACGCCGTCCGGTGGCACTGCGAAGGCCGTGTGTTCCTCCAGGGAAACAGGACGGTCGTCCTGAAGTGACCACCGACGGCCGGCGGGAACCGTTACGCCGGACCGGACGACGGCGGGAGCTCCCGCCGTCGTCCGGTTGCGTCTGGTGCCGTTCACCTGGACGGTGCCGGCGCCCGAGTGGTTGTGACGATTTCGGCTTCGTCCGCGCTCACGAAGATGCAAGCACCGCCGGCACCGCCACCTCCGCCGCCGCCGCCACCCTCATTAGTCAGAACACCGCTAATTGCGTCCCAAGCGCGGCCGGTGAGGTCCTCCGCCGCATCCCATATACCCGACAAACTGAACGCAACTGCGTCAAACCCAGGACCCGCTGTCCTTGAGAGACCTGGCGTCTTGCCTTTTGCATCGCATTCGGCTGTTAATAGTGCGGCCCGGCCGTGCACCATTGCACGAATTCGATCGCCTGGGCCGGACGCTAAAGGTTCAGATGTAAAAACACCGGGCACATGCGCAACCGGCTCAAAAGAAATGTCAATCATTTTCTCTCCGTTGATCCCCAGATTCGGAGTCGTTTAACAGATGCGGAAGCATGAGCTCCGCATACGCGACATTCCACCGCGGCATTGCAATTCAGCGCGGGAATAATCGGCACACAGGCGTATTGGCTGGTCAGTCTCTGAGTTGTCCCCCCATCATCGACTTTCACTCGTCATGCTCCTCGCAGCAGAAACTAAAGTCAACGGGCCTTTAGTCCTTGCGGGCCCGTCACCCCAGCTGGAAGCGGAGGCCGGCCGCAGGTCTTAGAACTGCCCCGGGCGCCCGCTCCCCCGAACACTAATCGTTTATCGAACCCACCAGCAATGTTCAAGAAGGGATTGTGGTGGTTATGATTCGGTCATGCCGAACCCGCGATTGTCTCTCGCCCTGGAACGGATTGGCCCTGGCGACTGGGAGATATTCGAGAAATTCGCATCCGAGTTCCTCGCCGTCGAATATCCGGCCCTGCGCACGATGGCCGCCCCGAACGGAGACAAGGGCAGGGACGCCGAACTATTCACAATTGGCGGTGTGCCGAGAGTTGCCTTTCAATACTCCGTCACGGCGAACTGGAAGACAAAAATCACGAGCACGCTGGACACCCTCCAGAAGAATTGCCCTTCGGTCAGCACCATGATCTACATGACCAACCAGGTGATTGGCCCGGCCGCCGATGAACTCAGGGAAGAGTCCCGCCGTGACCGGAACATCACCGTGGATATCCGGGACCGGTCGTGGTTTGTGGACCGCGAGGCGTCCCATCCGCAACGACGAGTGGCCAGTGAAGAGCTGGCCAAGAGATTTGTCGATCCGCTCCTGTCCAAACGCGGGGTCATCGACAGAACAGCCACCTTGACCGCGGATGAGAGCAAGGTCGCCGTGCTGCACCTGGCCCTCGACGGCGAAGACCAGACAACCGACCAGAGTCTTACCAGGAGCTGCTTCGATTCATTGGTCCTGGCGGCGCTTCACGATTCGAACGCGGACAACAGGCTCAGCCTGGCCGAAATCCAGGACGGCGTCGCCCTCCGCATGCCCGTGGGGAAGCGGGCGCAGGTTGATGCCCTGACCCTGAGCGCATTGAACCGCCTGTCCCGGAAAGGACCCGTCAAGCAGCACAAATCAGCGTCCGGGGCTGAGGACACGTACCATCTCAGCTTTGAGGAGGCCAAGCGGATCAATGATCAGACGGCCGGGTTCCTTCTCGATGAAGCTTGTCTCGATGCGAAGCTCACGGCGGCGGTGCGAGCCCTCGACCTGCCGGAGGCACTGAGCGACGCACAGGTGGCGGACGTTTCCCGGCAGCTACGCACAGTGCTGGAGGAAACCCTCCTGGAACGCGGTGAGTCGTTTGCCGAAGCCGTGGAAACAGGAGAACCGTTCCAGCTCAGCCCGGTAGCCATCGCGGACAGAATCACCGCAAACGGCGGCATCCCTGAGCTCAGTTCCGATGCCGCGGCCGCCGCCATCATGCACGTGCTGGAGCAGCCGTCGCCTCAGACCCAGTCCCATCTCCGCCGGCTGGCTGACGCCTACACGCTGTTCGCGTTCCTGAAACAGACCCCGGACGTCCAGAAAGTCATGCTCAACGTCTTCAGTGAGGGCGACATATGGATGGACACCACCGCGATCCTGCCGCTTATCGGCGAGAGCCTGGTGGACGATCCGGAAGAGCGCCACTTTACGATTTTGATGCGGGCAGCGGTCGACGCCGGGCTGCTGCTGTACGTCACGGACGGCGTCGTGGAAGAGGTTGAAAGACACCTCAACCTGGCCGTTGCCTATGGTCACAACAGGACGTCGGCGTGGACGGGACGAGTCCCGTTCCTCTACTCGGCCTTCGTGCTCTCGGGCCGGCCGGAGACTGAGTTCCTGGACTGGCAAAGGAACATCTGCGGACGCGAACAGCCGCTGCAGGACGTCAGCGACTACCTCGCCGACGAATTCTCCATCGAGACCAAGAGCCTCATCGAGTACTCCGACGCCGCATCGCTCGAACTTCGGGGCGCCGTCCAGGAACTCTGGAATGAGACTCACGAGCGACGGCGCCAACGGGGTGACTACGGCGCCGAGCAGGGGACGCGGTCCCGGCTGGTTGCCCACGACGTCGAAAACTCGGTGGGCGTCATCGAGTACCGGCGGACGATTGGGCCATCCCCCATGGGCTACCTCGCCTGGTGGCTGACGTTCGATGGGACAGCGATGAAAATGAAGGACCACTTGCGCGAACGCCTTGGCCCGCAAGCGCCCGCGTCGCCGGTTTTGAGTCCGGATTTCCTCACTCAACTGCTTCGCCTGGGCCCCCTCCGCACGGCCATCGAGCAGGATCTGAGGGTGCAGCTGCCCCTGCTCACGGACATGAGCGTCAATCACTACGCCCCGCAGGCCCTCCTCGATCTGGCCAGGGAAACGAGGGAAAAGTCCTCGAGCCAGAATGAACGGGTGGTGCGCCGCGAAGTCCGTGACGCGGTGAACCGGGCCCGGCAGCAGATGGGCCCGGCGGCGGTAGGCGGCGTCCGGGCCATGGAGGACCGAATTTCGGCGTCCATCAAACGCCAGTCGCCGGCGTGAATCCGGCCGGCGGACACATATAACCAGCAGTTGGGCGGCGTCACCACGCACAAAGCAGACGACGGCGGGACCTCCGGCTGCTGCCCTCGGCGCGGCACAAGAAAATGCCAACGACACAAGCGCACAGTAAGAATATGAAATCACTACTAAGCGATGGCGTCGTCGCCGTACGTGGCGTCCTCACCGATACACAACCGGTCGATTTCCATGCCCTTGGGCTCACCGGCGCAATCGACCGTCTGACCCTTCCCCTCCGCAAACGCGGCACCGTGGTGCATCTGGAGACTCCACACCACCGCATGGAAGTAGACCGACAGTCCGCAAGTCTTCTGTACCGGGCAGCGCAGGAGCTCCTCAGCAATGTCTATAAATTCGCTGAGGCCTCAGCTGTGACGGTCCGGCTCGGCTGCGTCGCCCACGGAATGAGCCATGGCGTTCAGCTCAAAGTGACCGACGACGGCGGTGGTTTCGACGTGCCGGCAGCCATGACTGGCCGGCACACCGGCATGGGACTGCGCCTCATGCTCGTGGCCGTAGGCCTTGCCGGCGGAGAGGTGATCATCGATTCGTCCGCCGCCGCGGGAACCTGTGTGACGATAACGCTGCCCTTGGACTAGCGTTGGCTGCGCGCCTTCTGCTCGGGACCCGCAGCCGGGCTGGCGTGCCTCAGGTCCGGGCCTCTGCGGGGCCGGCGTCCGCGTCGGGGCTCTCGCCGCTGGTAGGCCGCACACTCACGGACGGCAACGGCTCCTCATCGGCGGGCCGAAAAAATTGCCAGGCCGCGAATCCCGCGGTCACCGCGACGGCCACCGCCCCGGCAATCAACCAGGCTTTCCGGGAAGCCGTCCGCCTCGATTTCGCCGGGGCAACATGCGGTGCGACCCGCTTCAGACCCTCGTGAACGCGGGGAGTGAGAGTTTCCACTTCGCCTGCGAGTTCGTCGGCGAGCCGCCGCAGACCGGCTTGGATCCTCGGGGACGCAGATTCAATCCCGGTATCGAACCCCGCGATCACTTTGTGCAGTGCCGCCTCCACCTCGGGAGTGGCCCACTCCCTCCCCTTGGTCAGCTGAGACATGAGATTCTCGGAAAGTTGGCGGACCTGATCTGCCTGGGGGGTGAGTTTTGCCGTGCGCATGAGTGCCTCCTCGGTGTGTGATGGATCCCCATAGCCTACGGCTGCCGGCGCCGTCGAAACAGGCCTTGCCTGCGGCGGTCACCAAGAACGCCGGGCCTCCTTCGCGAACGCTGGACGGTGCCGAAAGAGCCGTAGAGCCAGAATGAACGGAAGGTGCGCCGCCAAGTCCGCGACGCGGTGCAAAAGGATAACCCAGCAGCCGAACGCGTTGGAGCGGTGAAAATGCCTATCCGGTTTCTCCTGGCTCCGCGGCTTCCTGCGCTTTCCGGTCGCGCAGCCACGGGATCAGGCCACCGGCGAGTAGCATCTCGACCTGCCGCGGTGAGAGCGTGTGCCGGACGGCGTAGTCCTGGTCCCGGGTCTCGTTGCGTACGCGGATCTCTTTGCCTGTCGCGAGCGCCTCGCGCAGCCCGGTCAGCAGGAGCACGTCGCCTTGGTGGATACGGTCGTGATCGGCCGCATCCGCGAACTCCAGCGCCAGCACCCCGAAGTTGGCCAGGTTCTGCCAGTGGATCCGTGCGAACGAGGCGGCCACCACCACCCGCAGCCCGAGGAACCGCGGGGTAATGGCGGCGTGCTCCCGGGAGGACCCCTGGCCGTAGTTCGTGCCGGCAACCACAATATGACCGGACGTATCCCGGGTTTCGCGGGCCCGTGCAGGATAGGTCTCGTCGATCTGGGAAAAGGTGAATTCGGCCAGCTTCGGAATGTTGCTGCGGTAGGGCAAGGCACGCGCCCCGGCTTGCAGGATCTCGTCCGTGGAGACATCATCGCCCAGGACCAGCGCGACTGGTGCCTCTATGCGATCGGCGAGCGGTCCGAATACCGGAAGCGAGGAGATGTTTTCGCCCTTGACCAGGGTCACCTTCGCGGCTTCCTCCGGCGGCAGCGGCTCCTCCAGCATGGTGGTGTTCACGCTCGACACCGCGGGCAGTTCGAGCCTGGGATATTCAAGTCCGAACAGTCCCGTCAGGTCCCGCGGGTCGGTGATCGTTCCCGTCAAGGCGGCAGCCGCCGCCGTCTCGGGCGAGCACAGGTAGACCGAGTCTTCCTTGGTGCCCGAACGGCCCGGAAAATTGCGCGGCATGGTGCGCAGGCTGTTGGTCCCGTGCGCCGGAGCCTGGCCCATGCCGATGCAGCCCATGCATCCGGTCTGGTGCAGACGGGCGCCCGCACGGACCAGGTCGAAGGTGGACCCCATCTTGGTGAGGTCCTGCAGGATCTGACGGGAACTCGGGTTGACGTCGAAGGAAAGCCCAGACGCCGCCTGCCGGCCCTTGACGATCGCGGCCACCATCGCGAAGTCCCGCAGCCCGGGGTTCGCGGACGAGCCGATCACCACCTGCGCCACCGGCCTGCCTGCGACCTCCCGCACCGGAACCACATTGCCTGGCGAACTGGGGGCGGCGATGAGCGGCTCGATCGCGGAGAGGTCGATCTCCTCGGTCACATCGTAAGTAGCATCGGCGTCAGCAAGGAGCTCCGTGAAGTCCCCCTCCCGCTGCTCGGACCGCAGGAAGGCCCGGACCTGTTCATCGGCTGGGAAGACCGTGGAGGTCGCCCCCAGCTCGGCGCCCATGTTGGCGATCACATGCCGGTCCATCGCGGTCAGCGTCGCCAGGCCGGGGCCGAAGTACTCGAGGATCCGGTTCACGCCGCCCTTTACGCCGTGCCGGCGCAGCATTTCGAGAATGACGTCCTTGGCGCTCGTCCACGGCGGCAGCTCACCGATGAGCCGCACACCCCAGATCTGCGGCATCTTGAGGTAGAGCGGCTCCCCCGCGATGGCCATGGCCACCTCGGTACCCCCGACGCCGATAGCGAGCATCCCGAGTGATCCTGCGGCCGGGGTGTGACTGTCCGAGCCGACCATGGTCTTGCCCGGGACGCCGAACCGCTGCATGTGGGTCGGATGGGACACCCCGTTGCCGGCCTTCGAATACCACAGGCCGAACCGGCGGCAGGCCGAGCGAAGAAAGTCATGGTCCTCCGCGTTCTTGCTGTCGGCCTGCAAAAGGTTGTGGTCGACGTACTGCACGGACACTTCAGTCCGTGCCCGGTCGAGTCCGAGTGCCTCCAGTTCAAGCATGACCAGGGTACCGGTCGCATCCTGGGTGAGTGTCTGGTCAATATGCAGACCAATCTCGGACCCCGGAACCATGCTGCCGGAAACCAAATGGGACGCGATGAGCTTCTGCGCGACGTTGTATGCCACGGCTATCTTCCTTAACTCAAGGGCAGTGCGCAGGCGCCTAAGCCGACAACGAATCGGCGGCCTCCGGGGCAATCCGCCTACTCCAAAACTAGTCCCCTGCGGGCGACCGGAAAAGTAGGAATCGGACCGCTGCACACCGGGGCGAGGAAAAGCCTCCGTCACTCCAGCCGCGCCTGCCGCTGGGCGTTACCGGCTGCGCACGCAAGAGGTGAGTTGCGTAGTTCGACCGGTACCGCGCCGAGAAGATAATCCCCTAGTCGCTCCGCGAGTGATGCCCGCGGACTCGTCGCCGGCCTGACGCTTCGGCACCCGAGGGGACACTTTTTCAGTGGCGTCCCTAGACCATTGGCATCGGCCGGAAGGGTGCTGTAAACCGATCTCATGTTCTTCCGTCAACTTGAGTACATGGTGGCCTTGGCCCGCGAGCGTCACTTCCTGCGGGCGGCCCAGTCTTGTTCGGTTTCCCAGCCGGCGTTGTCGGAGGGGATCCGGAAGCTGGAGGAGGAGCTGGACGTTCCCTTGATCCACCGGGGCAACAAATTTGAGGGCCTGACAGCCGAAGGGCAACAGATTGTCGTCTGGGCCCGGAGGATCCTCGCGGACCGTGATGGGCTGAAAGAGGAGATCGACGCGATGCGCGCCGGGCTCAGCGGACGGCTGCGTTTTGGGTCCGTTCCGACGGCTTCGATCGCGGTGTCCCTGCTCACAGCTCCATTTTGCGCTAAGCACCCGCTGGCGCGGGTGCAGGTTGTGTCTGACCTGAAATCCGAGGATGTTCTTCGAAGGCTGCAGAATTACGAGATCGACGCCGGCATCACCTACATCCGGGATTCCATCCCCGGCGAGTTCCAGGTGGCCCACCTGTACATGGAGAAGTACGTCCTGCTGACGGCCGCCGACACAGGGACTGGGGTCGAGCCGGCAACCTGGGCGGCTGCCGCGGCCCTTCCACTCTGCCTGCTGGATCCAGTGATGCAGGGCAGACGGCGTCTCGATGACGTGTTTGCCGAGGTGGGTGTCATGCCGTCACCCCGGGTAGAAACCGACTCGGTGTCATCGCTCTTCGCGCAAGTAGCGACGGGGTCGTGGGCAACCGTCGTGCCGTCCGCCTGGCTTCACGTCTTTGGCGTCCCAGCCGGGATGTGCGCGTTGCCCTTGGTGGAGCCGGAGCGCGCCATACCCGTCGGACTTGTCACCCTCGCCTCGGAGCCGGGCTCCGTGATGGCCCGCGCCATGGCCGCCGTCAGCCAGGTGACGGACCTCACGTTCCTGGAGGACCTCCCTCTCGAGCAGGCACCATAGACGCCGCCTATTGTGGGATCGTTTTTCCTTGTTTGATACCTATGATGCATAGGCGGAAGGTGGATCTCAGGCGGCTACCGTCTCGGCCCGCCAGCCTTCCTATCATTGGAGATCCCGTGATAACCCAGACCCGAAATCCCGCCATTTCAGGGAGTCCCTCCTCCACTTCCGGGACTACTGAAACTCCACTGACGGGCCGCTACGCAGCATCCGGCCGTTACACCGACGTTGACGTGCTCGTCCGGGGCGACGCCCGCCGCGCCGTCCGTCCGGGCAGCTACACCGACGTGGATACCCTCACCCACCCAAAGTCCGGCATCGTCCGTCCGGGCAGCTACACCGACGTGGATACCCTCACCCACCCAAAGTCCGGCATCGTCCGTCCGGGCAGCTACACCGACATGATGCTCCCCTAGGCCAGGTCTCCGGCCCAGGGCGTACCGGAAGCTACGCAGAGACAGACGCCGCGCAGGCTAAAACGCCCGCAGCATGCTCCCCAAAGGTCTCACCCAAGGACGTCTGTCGCAGCTGGCCGCCTCCCTCCATGCAGGCCTTCCGCCAACGCATGACCTTGGCGCACGCGGGACCCTTTGCCACCGGGAGCGTCTTGCATGCTCGTCCGCAAATAAACCTCGCCGCTCGTCACCGCACACGAGAGGTGGGTTCACACCCAGCGGACGACGACGGGACCTCCCGCCGTCGGACGCTTGAGTTCGGCGCCGCTCCCCAACAGGGCCGACCAGCCGCCGTCGGACGCGAGGATGGCACCGTTGGAGCGCCGATCCTACGCCGCGATGAACACTGCCCAGTCAGGAAAGGGATCCACGGGTAATGGTGGATCGGTCTCTCCGGGTCCGACGGCACCGGCAACCACGTCAGGCCAGTCGGGCGGTTCCGACTCCCGGCCGTCACCCGCATCGCCGAGGTACCGCGGCCAGTAAGGCTGTTCCCAGTCCTGTTGTTCGCTGGGATACGAGCGTCCCGCAGGTGAGATCCAGCCGGGTGGCTGGTCCCGGGTGGCGTCAACCGGTTTCCATGCCGTGGTGTGTCTGAGTCGGTGGTGCCGCCGGCATGGCTGGCCCAGATTGGTGACGCCGGTGCTGCCACCATCGGACCAAGCCAACACGTGGTCCGCTTCGTTATCCAGGGAATGGTTATTGCAGCCGGGAAAGGGGCACCGGCCATCCCGAAGCCGCAACCATTGGCGCATCGCCTTCGGGACCCGGTAGCTGGTCCGCCCGATCTCCAGCGGCGCTCCACTGCGCGGATCGGTCAGCACACGCAGGAACGATTCGGCGCCATCCCCCACAAGCCGGCGGGCCATGCTCGGCGGAATGGGACCGTAGCCGTCCAGCGTGGCCGGTTCCGATTCGACACCCAAAAGGGACAGCGCAGGCACGGTCACCAGGACCTGCGCCTTGGGTGACGGGGTTCCTTCCGCCACCCCCGCCAGCAGCCAGTCCGCGGCGACGTCGGCACGGAGCTGGGTCAGGGTCCGGGATTCATTCGGCCCCTGCAGGGCACGCGCCGCTTCCGTGGCACGGGACCATACACCCACCGCCACATCCGCAGTCAGATAGGCAGAGAGCCAGGCCATGCCGTCCCGGTCCGGCACATATTCCAGCCGACGGTCCTCCACACCCTTGCGGTGGCGCGCTTCGATGCTGACCGGATGGTGCAGTTCACGCCATCTGCGCGCCTTGGCCCGGAACCTGCCCGGCACCAGCTCCCCCGCCGGGCAGCCACGCGCGGCAAAGGGCGCTTCGGGGTCCAAGAAATGAGCCTCCAAATCAGCCGCCGCGGCGGGGTCCAGACTGGACGTTTCATCACACATCACCCGCGCGTGTTGCCATGAAATACTTCCTGCCTGGAGCGCAGACAGCGTCAGGGGCAACCCAGTGGTCAGGGTGGCTGACTCCGACAGGAGCGCCGCCGCCGATCTTTCACTCACGGTCAGGACACAGGCCACCTCTGCTGTCACCGCCATTTCCTGGGCGGTGCGCTCCTGCGGGGAAACGGCTGGGTCCGCCATGGCGGCGGCAGCACGGGCATATCCGGCGGCGAAGTGCACCTTCAGCGCGGCAAGCCTGGCTTCCATGCGGCCCACCTCAGCCATGCCGTCCAGGCACGCGTCCGCTTCATCCCGGAGAAGGTCAGCGCCAGTCGAGGCCACGTTCCCGGCTCCGCGACCGGCACATGCAGCCATTGCAGCGAGGGAGGCCTCCATGGCCTCCAACGTCTCGGCAACTGCTCTGCCTTCCATACCAACACCATAGAAGGAGCCACTGACATTAATAGGAGCGCCATTAATGCCGGCGTCAGAGTTGCAGGCGAAGTCCGTCATCCAGGATCTGCGTGATGCCGAACTTTCCTACGCTGAACATCCGCGGATTGTCGTCGGAGTTGCTCAGCATGGCGGTGGACAGGATGAGGGCCCAGCCGCGGGCCCTTATCCAGGTGTCCCCGTCCGCTGCGGAGCCAAAGGCGCGCATGAAGCGGCGGCGAGTGTCGGCGTCGAACATCAGCCACCCCACCGCAAGATCGACAGCCGGGTCCCCTGCCCCGACGTCGCCGAAATCGATGACGCCGGCCAGGGAGCCGTCGTCCGCCAGCAGGATGTTGCCGGGGTGGAGGTCCCCGTGGAGCATCATCGCCGGACCGTCCCAGGCTTTGGCGGCACAGGCCTGCGCCCACACGGCTCTCAGCGCTGCCGCGTGCGGGTAGCGTTCGCGGTCCCCGAGCCGTTCCACCAGCACAGAGTCGCGGTCTGTCAGCGGCACGCCTCGGAAAGGATTCACCGGGACGCCCGTTTCGGCGGGCACGTGAAGGGACAGCAGGAAATCGGCCAGGCCTGCAGCCGACGGCCCACGGGCCGCCGGGCCGACGTCGGCCGCGGCGGCTCCGGGGACCCACCGCACAATGCTCCACGGCCATGGAAAGTCCGACGTCGGCCTGCCGGCGTGGACGGGGACAGGAACCGCAACCGGGGAGCGGCGAGCTATGTCGGGAAGATAGCGCTGCTCATGCAGTATCAGCGGAACGGCCTCCGCCCTGCGCGGCAGCCGGACGGCCAGGCTGTCTCCTAGCCGGAAGGTCGCGTTGTCCCAGCCGTTCGCAACCCGCGCTATCGGACAATCGCCGAGGTCGGGCCGCTGGTCGCGGACGAGGCGCTGGACCACCGCGTTAGTCAATTCCACCGTGGCTGGCGGCATTTCCGCCATTCAGAAACCCCGCCTTCCTTTGTGCCTGCAATGCAGTCCGGTCCTTTTCTCTTGTCCGAATATAGTTCACGACCTAAACGCGAACGGGGTGCGGAACTGGATCAGCGTCGAACACCGGACTCTCCAACCACGAGTACGCTCCGACCCCCGTCCGCCCCAGCCGCAGGCTCACCGCCGACATGGAAGTATTCACTTATGACTCTCGATAATGATGACGCCAACCTGCCGGCGCAATTGGACTCCCAAGGCTAGACGACTCGACCGAAGTCAGCCGTAGCTGGGACCACATCGGGGCCATCATTGTCGATGCCAGCTTGCAGCGACGACAGAACTACCACGCGACCGTCAGGCCACGCGTTGTCGCTCTGGTCGCGGCATGGCCGGATGCCGCCACGACCACTGGATTCCGGCGGCGCCTCGATACCGGGACGCTTTCCGAAGTTATCAGCTGGCCGTCCCCTGGCCGTCTCGCCCAGGTAGAGGACATGACGCGCGTCTTGGAGCCTCAGGGCATCGAGACGGTAGTCGAACTCCGAGGAGCGCTTGGTGACCATTCCAGCAGGGCCGTTCTCCGGGAGGCTCTTGGCACCGTGCGGCACGTCAGTCCCAAAACGCTGGATTACATCGACACCTTGAGCGAAACATCAACGGACGCTGTCGACGAGTAGTTACGGGGCGGTCCAGCCTCTTGGCATCGAGGAGCTACGGGCATATTGCTGCGGTGATCAGGGCAGCAGCATCGGCCCGGAGACCCCGACCCTGCATTGGGACAGGTTGAAGTGGTGCCGTCGCCGTGACCAACGCCCGGATCGCCATCCTTACCAACGGTGAGGTGTACCAATTCTTCACGGACCTCGATGCGCCGAACCGCATGGATGCCAAGCCGTTCCTCGTGCTCGAATTGAACGACATCGACGAAACCCTCATTCCGGAGCTGCAAAAACTGTCCAAAGACGTCTTTGATCTCGACTCGATCATCAGCGCGGCCGGGGAACTGAAATACATAGGGGAACTCAAGAGGACACTGGCGGCACAATTCAAGGAGCCGGAGGACGAGTGGATTAAGTTCCTCACTGGTCGCGTGTATACCGGTCCCTACACCCAGAAGGTGCGTGAGCAGTTCACCGCGCTGGTAACCAAAGCGTCCAAGCAGTTCCTAAATGACCAGGTCAACGAACGGCTGAAGAAAGCCCTCGGCGCCCCGGCCTTCCCGCAAAATGACGACGCAACAGTGGCTGCCAGCGTTACCAGCGCACCCGTGGCCGAAGCGGACCTGGCCGAAGCTGACGGCCTGGAGACAACGCTGGAGGAAATCGAGGGGTACCAGATCGTGCGGGCCATCGTCTGTAGCGAAGTGAAGCCTGCTCGCGTAGCGCAGCGGGATGCCAAGTCCTATTTCGCGGTGCTGCTGGACGATAACAACCGCAAGCCGATCGCGCGCCTGCACTTCAACCGCACCCAGAAGTACATCGGGATATTCGACGACAACAAGGAAGAAACGCGAGTGCCCATCAGCTCACTGGAAGAGATCTACGAGCATACGGAAGCACTCCGCGCGAGCGTAAAGAGCTACCTGTAAGCGCCGAAACTGCTAGCCCAGCCCGGGGCAATATGATTTCGCAGTTGAGACAAGCGGACGACGGCGGGACCTCCCACCGTCGTCCGCTTTCGTTAGGTGCGACTCCCCTCGCCCGGCTGCGGCTCATCCCCGAACACCCCGAGCCGACCCGCTGCAGCGGGAGCGGGCACGGGTCTTTTTGGTTCGGGCCGAGGTCCGCGGGGAGGTTGCCGGGTATCTGCGCGCCGCGTTGATCGAGGCGTGGATCCAGTGGGCCGCGCGGACGGATTCAGATCCGGTGTCGTCCTTGGTGGCGGCTGTTGGGATCCTGGGGGTGCCTGCAGCTTAGACCTTTGGACTTTGGATCACGGGCCCGTCGGGGAGAGCGGCTCCAAGGCACCGTGCGAAGGCCGATATCGGATATTACGTCAGGTCGGCGTGAACTGACCCAATTTGCGCCCGGTGTCCCGCTCGGCTTTCAGCTGATGAATTCTTTTGCGGGGCTGGTGTCCCTACGGATCCCCGCCGGATCAGCGTCGCAGTGAACTTGGGCGCCGGGGCCGCGGGCGGCAACCCTTCGATTTGGCGGATCAGTGCCTTTGCGGCGGCCGCGCCCATGTTGTACACGGGCTGCGCGATGACTGTCAGAGGCGGGTTGGTCAGGCGCGTCCAGGCGAAGTCGTCGTACATGAGGAACGAGACGTCCGCCGGGATGGCGAGTCCCAGTTCCTGTATCGCCTCCACAACGCTGAGAGCGATAAGCCCGTCGGATGCGACGACGGCGGTGGCCGGGTTCGGCATGAGGAGGACATCGCGGGTAATGCGGCGGATGGATTCCGCATCGCCGGCGTTCAACCGCACGAGGTCCTCAGGGAAGGGCAACCCCTGCTCGTGGAAGGCCTGCTGCATGCCGTCGAGCCGGTCCGCGATCTGCGAGGAGTCGAGCAGCATTCCGGCGCGGTACGGAGATTCGGTCGTTAGGGTGGAAATGAAGGCGATCCGGCGGTGGCCGGCCTGCAGAAGGTGCCGCGTGGACTCGTACGAAATATCGGCCATATTCACTGCCATAGTCTCTATGTCCATCTGCCCGGCCTTTCGGTCCAGCAGGACCATGGGCCGGCCGGAATCCTGAACGTGTTGCAAATGTTCCGTTTCCACCGAGGACGCCGGGGCCACGATCAGGCCGTCCACACGCTTGTCCAGCAGCACTTGGACGGCGTCCACTTCGGCGGCCGTGTCTTCGTCGGTGTTGACCAGGATGACGTTGAATCCGCTCTTCTTGGCGGTGTCAGTGATGCCCCTGGTGGCCAGGCCGAAGTGGGGGTTTTCGATGTCACCGACCACCACCCCGATGGTGTGTGATTTGCCCGTGTTCATGCTGCGGGCCAGCTCGTTCGGACGATAGGACAACTGCTCTGCCGCAGCCAGAACGCGCTCCCGGACCTCCTCGCTGACAGCACCGTAATTTCCCAGCGCGCGGGCAGCCTGGGCCTTGGACACCTGGGCGGCCTTTGCGACATCCGCAACCGTGGTGTCCCGTCGCCGTGAACCGTTACTGCTCATGTGCGGCCTTTCGAAGGGGCCTTGACGGCCGTTGTGGTGTGGGTTACATTTTTTAGCAACCCCGATGTGAGTCCGGTCTCAATCCTAAGCGTTGAGACCGGTCTCAGCAAGGGATTCAGACAGAGGGCCGAAGGCCGCCTAACTTCCACGATGGGAATAATGAAGTGACTAAACGATCGATGTTTCGCCCGGGGGTGATCGTTGCGGCCGCTGTTGCAACGCTTCTGGCACTTTCAGGCTGCGGCGGTTCGTCCCCTGCGGCGTCCTCGACGGCCGAGAACCCGTACGGACTGATCCAGCCGGGCACTATCCGGGTGGCGAGCCTGGGCGACTCAAAGCCCTACACCTTCACTGATGCCCAGGGGAACTTCACCGGCTTCGACGTCGAACTGTTCAAGGACGTGGCCCACCGCGCCGGGGTGGACAATGTGGTCTTCACCGGACAGGACTTCTCCGGTCTGCTGGCCGCCGTCTCCAACGGCCAGTTCGACGTGGGCGTGGCCGCCATCGGCATCACGGACAAACGCAAGGAAACGGTTGACTTCTCCGACGGCTACCTCGCCGGCTACCTGACGGTCCTTACCACCAAGGACTCAGGCATCAAGGATGCAAACGGCTTGTCCGGCAAGCGTCTCGGCGTGGTCCAGGGAACCCTGCAGGAGGCTTACGCGGTCAAGAACTTCACCTCCGCGAACCTGGTCCGCTTCCCGGACAACAACACCGCGATCTCGGCCGTCAACAGCGGCGCCGTGGACGCCCACTTCCTCGACTATGAGGCCGCCAAGTCCTACGAGAAGCAGTACGGGCTGGTCAGCGCCGCCGACATCCCATCCTTCGACGCCCCGGCCGGCTTCGCCATCGCGAAGGGCAAGACCGCCTTCAAGGATGCCCTGAACAAGGGCCTGGCAGCAGCCATGGAGGACGGCACCTGGAAGAAGCTCTACCAGAAGTGGTTCCCGGGCTCCCCGATGCCCAAACAGTACCTGCCCAAGGCCGAGCAGACGGCAAGCCCCGCCCCCAGCCCGTCCGCCAGCAAGTAAACATCCCACACGCGCCGCAAACACGCACGTCCGGCATCCGGCCCGACTGCCACCTGACCGGGCGGGCCGCCACCGGCGGTCCGCCCGGGATCCACAAGCTACCTACGTCTGAGAGCAACCATGGACTGGTTCAGCACCATCATCCGTACATTTTTCGATTTCAAAGCGATGGCCGAAGTTCTGCCCCAACTCCTCGGCGTCGGACTCCTGAACACCCTCATCATCTCCATCGCCGCCACCATCATCGGCGTCGGCCTGGGCATGATCATCGCGGTCATGGGTATCTCGCCCTCCAGATGGCTGCGGGTTCCGGCCCGGATCTATACCGACCTCTTCCGCGGCCTGCCCGCGATCCTTACCATCCTGCTGATCGGCCAAGGCTTCGCCCGCTTCAGCCAGTCGATCTTCGGCCCCTCCCCGTACCCGCTGGGAATCATCGCGCTGAGCCTGATCGCCAGCGCCTATATCGGCGAAATCTTCCGCGCCGGCATCCAGAGCGTCGACAAAGGCCAGGGCGAGGCATGCCGTGCCCTGGGCATGAGCTACGCCAAATCCATGGCTCTGGTGGTGGTCCCGCAGGGTATCCGGCGGGTCCTGCCGGCCCTGGTGAACCAGTTCATCGCCATCGTCAAGGACTCTTCACTGGTGTACTTCCTGGGCCTGCTGGTCACCGAACGGGAACTCTTCCGCGTCGGGCAGGACGCCGCCGTCCTCTCCGGCAACCTCTCGCCGCTGGTCATGGCCGGCATCTTCTACCTGGTCATCACTGTCCCCCTGACCCACCTGGTCAACTACTTCGACAACCGCTTCCGCACCGGCCGCCGCCGGCCAAGCGCGCCGACCAGCGGGCTGAAGGAAGTCACAGAACTCGACGCGGCATCACCGCTGATCACCGGGAGCAACACATGAGCCTCGCAAGCAACAGCACCAGCAGCACCACCGGTGCAAAGAAGACCGCCCCGGACATCGAAACGTTCCACGGCTCCAGCCTGGAACTGCAGAACCTGACCATGGCGTACGGGGACATCGAGGTCCTCCGCAACGTCAGCCTGACCGTCGCCCCCGGCACCACCACCTGCATCATCGGTCCCTCCGGTTCGGGCAAGTCCACGCTGCTGCGCGGCGTCAACCGCCTGCACGAACCCAAGAGCGGGGACGTGCTCCTGGCCGGCGAGAGCGCCCTGGGTGTCAAGCCGGACATCCTTCGGGCCCGCATCGGCATGGTCTTCCAGCACTTCAACCTCTTCCCGGACCACACCGCCCTCGAGAACGTCGCCCTGGCCCTGTGGAGCGTCAAGGGCATGCCCAAGGCCGAAGCCAGGGAACGCGCGGCCCGCCGCCTCGCCGAGGTAGGTCTCGCCGAACGCGCCGACCACCGGCCCCGGGACCTCTCCGGCGGACAGCAGCAGCGCGTCGCGATCGCCCGCGCGCTGGCCATGGAGCCCGAGGTCATGCTCTTTGACGAGGCCACGTCCGCCCTGGATCCGGAACTGGTTAAGGGCGTGCTGAACCTCATGGCAGGCCTGGGCCGCCGCGGCATGACCATGCTGGTGGTCACCCATGAGATGGGCTTCGCCCGCAAGGTCGCCGACCAGGTTGTCTTCATGGACGAAGGCGAAGTTGTTGAGTCCGGCACGCCGGCCGAACTCTTCGACAACCCCCAAAGCAAACGCCTGCAGCGCTTCCTATCGGAAGTGCTCTGATGCAGAACAGCGCAGGGGCACCCATCCGCACCGCCGTCGTCGGATTCGGAATCTCGGGCAAGGTCTTCCACGCACCGCTGATTGCCGCGGATCCCGGCTACTCGCTGGACGTGATCGTCACAGCCGATCCGGAGCGCGCCGCGGAGGCGGCAAGGCTCTACCCGCATACCAAGGTCGTCCCGACCCCGGAGGATTTGTTCGCCCTCGCCGCAGCCCTTGACCTCGTCATCCTCGGCACACCTCCGCTGACCCACTTCGATCTCGCCGCAACGGCGATCGCCCACAACCTCCACGTGGTGGTGGACAAGCCCTTCGTCACCACGGCGGCCCACGGTGCAGAACTCATCACCAGGGCGTCCGAGGCCGGCGTGCAGCTCACGGTCTTTCAGAACCGCCGGTGGGACGCCGACTTCCTGACGCTCCAAAAGCTCCTCAGGGACGGCGCACTGGGGGAGGTCCGGACTTTCGAGTCACGCTTTGAATGGTGGCGGCCGGAGGGCTTCGGGAACTGGCGGGACTCGGCCACCCTGGCCGAATGCGGCGGCATCCTCCACGACCTCGGCGCCCACCTGATCGACCAGGCCATCCAGCTCTTCGGCCAGGTAGCGGACAGCTACGGGGAGACTGCCAACCGCGGACATCCCGACGGGGCCGACACCGAGGCCTTCGTGTCCCTGCTCCACGACTCCGGGGTCCGGTCACGGCTGTGGATGAACGGGATGGCGGCCCAGGTTGGTCCGCGCTTCCACGTCCTGGGCTCCGACGCCGGCTATACCAAGTGGGGCCTGGACAGCCAGGAACCTGCCCTCGCCGCCGGCATGACGCCGTCGGATCCTGCCTACGGCGTGGATCCCCAAACCCATTGGGGGACCCTGGGTATCGACGGCGGCGCAGTGCCCGTGCCGGCCGAGAAGGGTAATTACCCGCGGTTCTATAGGAATCTCGCTGCAGCCCTCCGCGGCCAGGGGCCATTACCGGTTCAGCCCGGCGAGTCCCTCGAAGTCCTGAAAATCATCGAAAAAATCCACGCCCTCTCCTAACCGGGTCACTTCCGGACGAGCCAGCACCCGTACAGCCACAATTCTTTAGAAAGGGAGAACCCATGTCCTCCACTGCTTCAGCCAAACGCGTCGCCATCATCGGCGGCGGCATCCTCGGCGTCTCCACCGCGGTCCACCTGCTCCGCGAAGGCGCCTCCGTCATCCTCCTGACCGAACGCGGCCTGGCCAGCGAGGCGAGCGGCCGTTCGCTGTCGTGGCTGAACTCCGCCGGGGAACGGTCCACCCCGTACCACCAGCTCCGGGTCGCCGGCGTAGACCGCTACCGCACCCTCTTCGCCGCCGACCCAGGCCGGGACTGGCTGCAGTTCGGCGGCGGACTGATGTGGAATGCAGCCGGGCAGCGGGCCGTCACGGAAGCCCGCCACTCCTACGAAAAATCCGTCGGCTACGACTCCAAGCTCCTGGCACCTGAACAGATTCCCTCCGCCACACCGGGCATCGATGCCAACGCCGTACCGGACAACGCCATCTTCAACCCCGGCGAGGGCTGGGTCAGCCTGCCCGACCTCGTGGACTTCCTGATGGAGGAATTCCACGCCCGGGGCGGCGAACTGGTCCTCAACGCCGGCAAGGCGTCCGTCACGGTCGACGCCGGCCGGACCACCGGCGTCGAGACCGCCGCGGGCGGGACCTATGAAGCGGACGCGGTGCTCGTAGCGTGCGGCGCCGCCACGCCCGCCGTCGTCGCACCCCTCGGCGTCGAGATTCCCAACGGCTCCCCGGTCTCCATGTTGGTGCTGACCAAACCCGTGGACCACAAGCTAAAGACCGTGCTGAACACCCCGCGGGCCGCCGTCCGGCCCAACCCCGGCAGCACCTTGGCCCTGGATCACGACTGGTACGAGGGGCACATCACCGAACACGCCGACGGCTCCTTCAGCATCCCCGACGAGGTGGTCCAGGAACTCGCGGATGAGGCATCCAAGCTCATCGCCGGCAATCCCGACCTCAAGCCCGCGTCCTGGAAAATCGGGTACAAGCCCATCCCCGGGGACGGCGAGCCGGTCCTCGGCGAACTCGACCAGGTGCCCGGCTGCTTCGTGGCGTTCACCCACTCGGGCGCCACGCTCGGGCTCATCGCCGGCGAACTCCTCGCGGGCGAGATCCTGACCGGCAAGAAGCACCCCATGCTGGCAACCTTCCGGCCGGGACGCTTCTCCTAGACCGTCTGCAGGCAGGGCCGCCTGTCGGTCCTGCCTGCAGACTACCGTCGGGGAGGCAGGCAGCCAGTGCGGAGCCGGACTTGCAGATGGCGGAGGCGGGGGCCTTCGGTAACGGCCGGATCGATCGCGCCCGCGGTGCAGGCCGGGTCCGGCAGGTCCAGACCGGCGGCGCCTACGGTGTGGACCTTGCACTGTCCCAGGTCCGGGTCTCGTCGACGGCTATCTTGGTCCGGGGAGTGCACGGACTTCACCCTAGGGGACGCGGCACCGGACGCCGCGGGGGCTGCGGCGGCAGTGCCGGCGGAGGATGCGGGAGCGGGCGCGGCTGCTTTCGCGGCGTGGGCGACGACCGCGGTGGCGGCCAGGGCTATGGTGCCGCGCCGGAGCATGCCGTCCACGAGTGCGACGCAGAAGTTGACCTTGCCGGCATATTCGGGTTGGAATTTGTCAGTCTTCAGTTCGATGACCACATAGCGCGTTGGCCGCACCAACGACGCACTTCACAGATAATGTTCGGCACCGCTCTCCCGTCAGGAACGGGGCATTTAGTGCAGACACTGTCTGCACCATCGTTCTGCTCGACTGTTCTCCCGGCCTGACAATGGGTCCTGAGTCTTGTCACTACCGGAGTCTGTGCGTCCGATCCGACGGCCGATAGCGGGCCGTCGCCGCCCCAGGCCGACGGACGAAATGTTCCTCTAAACCTCCGCCACCGGCGCCGCGAACTGTGCCGCGTACAGCGCCGCGTACGCCCCGCCGGCCGCCAGCAGCTGGGCATGGTTCCCCTGCTCCACGATCTGGCCGGCTTCCATCACCAGGATGAGGTCGGCGTCGCGGATGGTGGAGAGCCGGTGGGCAATGACAAACGAAGTCCGGTCGGACCGCAGCGCGCTCATCGCCTTCTGCACCAGCACCTCGGTGCGGGTGTCCACCGAGCTGGTGGCCTCGTCCAGGATCAGCACGGACGGCCGGGCCAGGAACGCCCGGGCGATGGTCAGCAGCTGCTTCTCGCCGGCGGAGACGTTGCCGCCCTCGTCGTCGAGCACGGTGTCGTAGCCCTGCGGCAGGGACCGCACGAACCGGTCCACGTAGGTCGCCTTCGCCGCCTCCAGGATCTCGGCCTCCGAGGCGCCGGGTCGGCCGTAGGCGATGTTGTCCCGGATGGTCCCGCCGAACAGCCAGGTGTCCTGCAGCACCATGCCCATCCGCGAGCGCAGCTCGTGCCGGGACATGAGGGAAACGTCCACGCCGTCGAGGGTGATCCGCCCGGCGTCGAGCTCGTAGAAGCGCATCATCAGGTTCACCAGGGTGGTCTTGCCGGCTCCGGTCGGGCCCACAATGGCGACGGTCTGCCCGGGTTCGGCCACCAGGCTCAAATCCGAGATCAGCGGCTTGTCCGGGGAGTACGCAAAGGACACGTCCTCGAACTCCAGCCGCCCGCGGGTCACCTCGGGTTCCATGGCAACCGAGGGGTCAGCCGACTGTTCGTCGGTGTCCAGCAGCTCGAACACCCGCTCGGCCGAGGCCACGCCGGACTGCAGCAGGTTCGCCATGGAGCCCAGCTGGGCCAGCGGCTGGGTGAACTGCCGGGAGTACTGGATGAACGCCTGCACGTCGCCCAGCTGCATCGCCCCGGAGGCCACCTGCAGGCCGCCCACCACGGCGATCCCCACGTAGACCAGGTTCCCGATGAACGTCATGGCCGGCATGATCAGCCCGGAAATGAACTGCGCGCCGAAGCTCGCCTGGTACAGCTCCACGTTCTTCTGCCGGAACCGCTCCTCCACCTCGCGCTGCCGGCCGAACACCTTCACCAGCGCGTGCCCGGTGTACGTCTCCTCGATCTGCCCGTTCAGCTCGCCGGTATGCCGCCACTGCGCGACGAACAGCTTCTGCGAGCGCTTGGCGATCACGGTGGTAGTGACGAGGGTCAGCGGAATGGTCACCAGGGCAATGATGGCCAGCGTGGGCGAGAGCAGGAGCATCATCACCAGCACCCCCACCACGGTCAGCAGCGAGGTCACGGCCTGGCTGATGGACTGCTGCAGGCTCTGGGAGATGTTGTCGACGTCGTTCGTCACCCGGCTGAGCAGCTCGCCGCGCTGCACGGAATCGAAGTAGCGCAGCGGCAGCTTATTGATCTTCGCCTCGATCCGCTCGCGCAGCCGGAAAACCGTCCGCTGCACGACGCCGTTGAGGATATACGCCTGCAGCCAGGCGAACGCCGACGCCAGCACGTACAGCACCACCGCCCACAGCAGCACGGTGGCCAGCGCCGTGAAGTCGATCCCGGTGCCGGGCGTCAGCGTCATAGCGCTGAGCATGTCCGCCTTCTGGTTCTCCCCGGCGGCGCGCAGCTGGGCGATCAGCTGGGCCTGGCTCACCCCGGCGGGCAGCTGCTTGGACACGACGCCGGCGAAGATCAGGTTGGTGCCCTCGCCGAGGAGCCGGGGCCCGATCACCGAGAACGTCACGCTCACGACGGCGAGCATCAGGACCAGCGTCAGCCACAGCCGTTCGGGCCGCAGCTCCCCCAGCAGCCGCCGGGCGGACGGGCCGAAGTTCATCGCCTTCTCCGCCGGAATGTTCATCCCGGCGAACGGGCCGCCGCGGCCGGGTCCGCCCGTCGGGCGGGGAATCCGCATCGGGGTCTGCGCCGCCGGACCGGCGGCAGGGGCCGTGCCGGGGGCGGCGGAGGCGGCGGCGCCGGGAACGGCGGCGGGGGCCGGCGTCGGGGCCTTGTCGGTGCGGCTCATGCTGCCTCCTCCGCCGCGAGTTGGGAGTTCACAATTTCCTGGTACGTCTCGGACGTCGCCAGCAGCTCCTCGTGCGTGCCGTGCGCGACGATCCTGCCGCGGTCCAGCACCAGGATCTGGTCCGCGTCCGCAATGCTGGAGACCCGCTGGCCGATGATGACCATGGTGGCCCCGGCCGTGTTCTGTTTGAGCGCCCGCCGCAGCCGGGCGTCGGTGGCGGTGTCCAGTGAGGAGAAGGAGTCGTCAAAGATGTAGAGCTCGGGGCGTTTCACGAGCGCCCGGGCGATCGCGAGCCGCTGCCGCTGGCCGCCGGAGACGTTGGTGCCGCCCTGCGAGATCGGCGCGTCCAGGCCGCCCTCCATTTCCCGGACGAAGTCCTCGGCCTGCGCAATCGCCAGCGCCTGCCAGAGCTCGTCCTCGGTGGCGTCGGGCTTGCCGTAGAGCAGGTTGCTGCGGACCGTGCCGGAGAACAGGTAGGGCTTCTGCGGGACCAGGCCGATGTGCCCCCACAGCAGGTCCGGGTGGAGCTCGCGCACGTCCACGCCGTCGATCCGCACCGACCCGGACGTCGCGTCGAAGAGCCGCGGCATCAGGTTCACCAGGGTGGTCTTGCCGGAACCGGTGGCCCCGATGATCGCCGTCGACTGCCCCGCCCGGGCGGTGAAGTTCACGTCCGAGAGGACCGGCTGCTCGGCGCCCGGGTAGGCGAACCCGACGTCGTGCATCTCCAGCTCGCCCCGGGCCGCCCGCCCGGCCGGGCGCGAGACCGGGCGCAGCGGCGGCCGGACGCTGGACTCGGTCCCGAGCACCTCGCTGATCCGGTCCGCCGAGACGGACGCGCGCGGGATCATGATCGCCATGAACGTGGCCATCATGACGGACATGAGGATCTGCATGAGGTAGCTCAGGAACGCGATCATGGTGCCCACCTGCATGGACCCGTCCTCGATCCGGAACGAGCCGAACCAGATCACGGCCGCGCTGGAGACGTTGAGGACCAGCATCACGGTGGGGAACGCGAGCGCCATGAGCCGGCCGGCGCGCAGGGCGGTGTCCGTGACGTCGGTGTTGGCCCGGGCGAAGCGGGCGGTCTCGACGTCCTCCCGGACGAAGGCCCGCACCACGCGGATACCGGTGAGCTGTTCGCGCAGCACCCGGTTGACGGTGTCGATCCGGGCCTGCATGAGCCGGAACAGCGGCACCATCCGGATGATGATCGACCCCACCGCGGCCAGCAGCACGGGCACGCTGACCGCGATCAGCCAGGACAGCTGCAGGTCCTGCCGCATGGCCATGATCACCCCGCCGATGCAGAGCATGGGCGCCGTGACCATGAGCGTGGCGGACATCAGGACCAGCTGCTGGACCTGCTGGACGTCGTTGGTGGAGCGGGTGATGAGGCTGGGCGGGCCAAACCGGGTGACTTCCTGCTCGGAAAACTCGGCCACCCTAGTGAAGATCGCGCCGCGGACGTCCCGGCCCAGCGCCATCGCGGCCTTCGCACCGAAATACACGGCGCAGATGGTGCAGGCAATCTGCAGCAGCGTGACCATGAGCATCATGCCGCCGACGTGCAGGATGTAGTCCGTGTCCCCCTTCGCGACGCCCTGGTCAATGATGTCCGCATTCAGGGTGGGCAGGTACAGCGAGGCGATGGACGCCGCCAGCTGGAAGACGACGACGGCGGCCAGCAGCCGCCGCTGCGGCCGCAGGTATTCAACGAGCAGTCTCCAGAGCATCCGGTCTCCACTTCACGCGTCACGGACAGTTTCCCACAGAACGATGTGAGGGTCAGTTTACGTCCGGAAGCCGTGAGCGGACCGGGTTCCTCTCAGGGCGAAGCCGGGGCGCGCCTCCCGCACCGGGCAGCCGCTGGATAGGATCTGGCGGTATGACACTGCGACTTGTCCAGGTGAACTTCAAAGCTCGGGATGACTCGGCGCTCGGCCGGTTTTGGGCGGATGCCCTCGGGTGGGGTGTTTCCAGCGAGGGACCCGGGGTGACCAACGTTGAACCCGTGGGCTTCGCTTATCCGGACCCCGCCGCCGTCTGCATCGACGTCGTCACCGTCCCGGACCCCGAGACGGTGCGGTACCGCGCGCACCTCGATCTCGCCACCACCTCTGCGGCCCATCAGGCGGAGCTGGTGGCGCACCTGCTGGAGATCGGCGCGACGCCCGCCAACGTGGGCCAGGGTGATGTGCCGTGGACCGTGCTGGCCGACCCGGAGGGCAACCTGTTCTGCGTGCTGGAGCCCCGCGCGATCTACCGGGACACCGGGCCGATCGCCGCGGTGGTGGTCAACTGCGCGGATCCACGGGCCATGGCCCGGTTCTGGGGCGGGGCGACGGACTGGACCCTGCACGAGGTGACCGACGACCTCGCGAGGCTGCGTTCGGCCACGGGTGTCGGGCCGTATCTGGAGTTCCTCCGCACGCCCGGCGCGAAGACCGTGGGCCGCGTCCATCTCGACCTGAAGCCCTACCCCGGCGATGACCAGGCGGCAGAGGTGGCCCGGCTGCGGGCCCTGGGCGCCACCGACGCCGACATCGGCCAGGGCGAGGTGCCCTGGGTGTGCCTCGCCGACGCCGAGGGCAACGAGTTCTGCGTCCTCACCCCCGGCTGACGCGGGGCACCGCGCCGGGCCTCGGCGGGCCGTAGCCCACGCCGTCTCAGCCGTTCAGCACCACGTTCGCCGGCGGCTCGCCGGCGAGCATGAGGTCGATCTGCCGTTGCAGCAGCCGGCCCATCCGCGGGCGCATCGCCGAGCTCGCCCCGCCCACATGCGGGCTGATGATGACGCCCGGGGTCCGCCACAGCGGGTGGTCCTGCGGCAGCGGCTCGGGATCGGTGACGTCCAGCGCCGCGCGGATCCTCCCGGAGGCGGTGTGCCGGACCAGGGCCTCGGTGTCCGCCACCGGGCCGCGGGCCACGTTCACCAGGAGGGCGCCGTCCGGCACGGCCGCAAGGAAGGCGTCATCAATCAGGTGCCGGGTGGAGCCGCTGAGCGGAACCCCCACCACCACGATGTCGTGCTCCGGCAACAGCGCGTGCAGGTCGGCAATGCCGTGGACCTGCCCGCGCTCATCCGTCCGTTCCCTGCTGGCCACCCGGGTCACGGACGTCTCGAACGGCAGGAGCCGGTCCTCAATCGCCTTGCCCACCCCGCCGTAGCCCACAATCAGGACGCGCCGGTCGGCCAGGCTGGCCGTGGGCCTGGCATCCCACCGGCCCTCCTGCTGACTCCGGATCAGGCGGGGCAGCTCGCGCTGGCTGGCGAGGATCAGGGCGAGCGCCAGTTCCGCGGTGGAGGTCTCGTGCACACCGGACGCGTTGGCGAAGATCCGGCCGGCCGGCAGGAACTCCGTCACGCCGTCGTACCCGATCGACTGGCTCTGGACCAGGGCCGTCTCCACCTGTTCCAGGCTCTTCAGGACCTGCGGGCCGCCCATGTACGGCGGCACCACGATGTCGAGCCGCGGCCGCGGCGGCGCACCGGCGAAATCCCACTCCAGGACGGTGACGTCCGGATGCGGCTGAAGGTACTCCCGCAGCGAGGCGTCCGGCAGGCTGACAGTAATTTTCCGGGTCATGAGTTCAGCCTAGTAGAGCCGGCGACGCTGCCGCCGCTCGCGGGCCCACTCACCGGAGCGGCTGGCCCGCGCCGCCGGGCACCCGTGGACGCCCCTGCCATCCGGGCGCCGTTCGGGATAGGGTCCACTGCAACAGGCGTAGAGGTGCCTGCTGTTGACGTTGGGATGCAGGCGGGAAGGTGGCGCGCGTGGCGGCTCGGATCGGGATCATTGGCGGCGGGATCGTGGGCATGGCGATTGCCCGCGCCCTGGTCCATACCGGGGACTTCCACGTCACGGTGCTGGAAAAGGAACACCGCGTGGCCGCGCACCAGACCGGCCACAACTCCGGCGTGGTCCACGCCGGCCTCTACTACCAGCCGGGATCGCTCAAAGCCGTCCTCTGCGCCCGCGGCCGGGCCCTCACCCGTGACTACTGCCGCGACAAGGGCCTGCCGTACCGCGAACTGGGGAAGCTGGTGGTCGCCGTGACCGAGGAGGAGCTGCCGCGGCTAAACGAAATCGAACGCCGGGCCCGGGAGAACCGCGTCCCGGGCATGAAACGGCTCACCGGGGCGGGACTGCGTGAGATCGAGCCGCACGCCGCGGGCGTCGCGGCGGTCCACTCGCCGCACACCGCCGTCGTGGACTACGCCGCCATCACCGAAGCCATGGCGCAGGACGTGCGGAGCGGCGGCGGCTCGGTGCTGCTGGGCCAGGAGGTGGTGGCCGTCAGTCACGTCGGCGTCACCGTGCACGTCTCCACGCCGGCCGCGACGCACACCTTCGACCGGCTGGTGGTCTGTGCCGGGCTGCAGTCGGACGTGGTGGCACGGATGGTCGGGGCCAGCCCGTCGCCCGCAATCCTGCCGTTCCGCGGCGAGTACAGGGTGATGGCCGCGGCCCGGAGCCACCTGGTGCGCGGGATGATCTACCCGGTGCCGGACCCGCGCTTCCCGTTCCTGGGCGTGCACTTCACCCGCGGCGTGTACGACGACGTTCACGTCGGCCCCAACGCCGTGCCGGCCCTGGCCCGTGAGGGCTACTCGTGGGCCCGGGTGTCCCTGCCGGACACGCTGGCCTCGCTGCGGTGGCCCGGAGCCCCGGCCCTGGCCCGGCAGCACTGGCGGATGGGTGCCCGGGAAATCTCGGCGTCGCTGTTCAAACCGCTCTACTTCGGACAGGCCCGGCAGTTCCTGCCCGAACTGCGGCCCGGCGATCTCGCCAGAAAGTCCGGTGCCGGGGTCCGGGCCCAGGCCTGGGCTGCCGACGGCTCGCTGCTGGACGACTTCGCCGTGGACCGGCTCGGCCCGGTCACGCTGCTGCGCAATGCGCCCTCCCCCGCGGCGACCTCCGCCCTGGCAATCGCCGACCACGTCCTGGAGCACCACCTGCAGATCGCCCCGCACCGGCTGCCCAACTAGGACTTTCGAAAGACCCGAGGCGCTCAAAGATGGCCCCGGCCGGCCGTGGTGGAGGCGGGCTGCCTAGCGGCCGAACAGCTTGGCGAAGAAGCCGGTCTTGGTGGTGGTTTTTGTGCTGGTTTCGCCCTCGTGGCCGCGGCAGCGGTCGGCACTGGGGACGCCCCGCATGACCTGGTCAACGTGCTGGCCGCAGCCGGCCCAGGTGGTCTTTCCGCACTTCTTGCAGGCAACTGCACGGCACATCCGGGTACTCCTCTGTCGGTGGATCTAAGATGCTGAGCATACCCCCAGGGGTATATGGACAGCAAATCCGTTGCACCAAGAAGAAGTCGCTGGCAAGGGATGGATTGGGGGTCGCGTGGGCGGACGATAGAAGTACCGGACCCTGCACCTACGCCGGGCAGAATCCGTCAGCGAGCCGCCCGTTGCGAACGGGCGAGCCAAAACCGGGAGCGCCGGCAGGCGCCGGAGAACTGGGAACAGAGCGACGTCGCGGCTATTCACGGCTGAGCCCAGCTGCTTCCGCGGCGATTTCGGACAGGTGTACCCCGGATCCGGGGTGCACCTGTCCGCTTCCGTAGCGGTCGTCGGAATCCGCCGCGGAATCCGGCCGCCGGTTGACACCCGGCACACGGTACGGTTCAATCTTTTGCATATGCTGAAATAACAGTTCCACGATACGAATATCTTTGTCCGTATAGCCCTACGCCGTGGATGCCAGCATTGACGCAAAGGATCTGGCACATGCTGTTGGAAGACTTTAACGCGGCCGGACCCGCCGAGGCCGCGGCCGCGCTGCGACCCTGCCTGGACATAGAGCGGTGGATCGAGGCGATTGTCCAGGGCCGGCCGTTCGGCAGCGCCGCGAGCCTTCTGGAAACGGCCAACCGTGCGGCGGACCCCTTTACCGGGCAGGAGGTGGCGGCCGCCCTGGCCCACCATCCACGCATCGGCGAACGGGCCGCAGGAAACAGCACGGAGGCCCGGCTCTCCCAGTCGGAGCAGGCCGGCCTGGGCACTCCGGACCCGGCCGTTGCGGCAGCCATCGCCGAGGGGAACCGGAGCTACGAAGAAAAATTCGGCCAGGTCTTCCTGATCCGCGCCGCCGGCCGCAGCCGGGAAGAAATCCTCGCCGCCCTCAACACCAGGCTCGCGCACACCCGGGAACAGGAACAAGCAATCATCGGCCAGCAGCTGCGCGAAATCGCAGTACTCCGACTCGAAGGACTGATCGGCACATGAGCACCTCCCACGTCACCACCCACGTGCTGGACACCGGCACCGGCAAGCCCGCCGCTGGCGTCGCCGTAACCTTCCACAAGCTCGACGGCGAGCGTTGGGTCAAGATCGCGGCAGGCGCCACGGACGACGACGGCCGCATCAAATCCCTCGGTCCGGACAAACTTCCGTCCGGCACGTACCGGCTGGGCTTCGACACCGGAAGCTACTACGAGGCCGCCGGGACCGAGACCTTCTTTCCCGAGGTCACGCTGACCTTCGCGGTGTCCGAATCCCAAGACCACTACCATGTCCCGCTCCTGCTGAGCCCCTTCGCTTACTCCACGTACCGCGGCAGCTAACTACACGCTCGGGCCGGCATCAGACACACGTTCGCCCCGCCATCCAGCCCGAATCACACCGGGAACAGGCTCCCTGTCGGATGGCGGGGCGAATCCATGCCCCGGGTGCGCCCCGCACAGCATCGCGGGAACCCCGTCACCCCGCAGTTATGGGGCCCTTCCAACCGATTGTGACTTCAGGGCCCCGGTGATGCACTGCCGGTGTTGACGCGCCCGGGCCCCGTCGATAATCTCGAATTGCAAGAAAGTTTTCTCACAGAATGAAAACTTGGGCCAACCATTCAACGATGAAAAGAGGCTGGACGTGGCTGCAGGAGAAGATACCTCCCATATCCTCAGCGGGTTGACAAACCAGCTGCCTGATCGTGATCCGGAAGAGACCGCCGAATGGATGGAGTCCCTGGACACGCTGATTCAGGAACAAGGCACCGAACGTGCCCAGTACATTATGCGCAGCCTGCTCCAGCGGGCCGGGGCGCAGAGCGTGGGCGTTCCGATGGTCACCACCACGGACTACGTCAACACCATCCCGGTGGACCAGGAAGCACCGTTCCCCGGAGACGAGGAAATCGAGCGCAAGTACCGCGCCTGGCTGCGCTGGAACGCCGCGGTCATGGTGCACCGGGCGCAGCGTCCGGACATCGGCGTCGGCGGGCACATCTCCACCTACGCCGGGGCCGCGACCCTGTACGAGGTCGGCTTCAACCACTTCTTCCGCGGCAAGGACCACCCCGGCGGCGGGGACCAGGTCTTCTTCCAGGGCCACGCCTCCCCCGGCATGTACGCCCGCGCCTTCATGGAAGGCCGGCTGACCGAAGAGGACATGGACGGCTTCCGCCARGAGAAGTCCAAGGAGGGCCACGCYCTGTCCTCCTACCCCCACCCGCGGCTGATGCCGGAGTTCTGGGAATTCCCCACGGTCTCGATGGGCATCGGCCCGATGAACGCCATCTACCAGGCMCAGTCCAACCGCTAYYTGCACAACCGCGGCATCAAGGACACCTCGGACCAGCAGGTCTGGGCGTTCCTGGGCGACGGCGAAATGGACGAGCCGGAGTCCCGCGGGCTGCTGCAGCTCGCGGCCAACGACAAGCTGGACAACCTCAATTTCGTCATCAACTGCAACCTCCAGCGCCTCGACGGACCCGTCCGCGGCAACGGCAAGATCATGCAGGAACTTGAGGCCTTCTTCCGCGGTGCCGGCTGGAACGTCATCAAGGTCGTCTGGGGCCGCGAGTGGGACAACCTGCTGGCCAAGGACGAGGACGGCTCGCTCGTGAAGATCATGAACGAGACCGTCGACGGCGATTACCAGACGTACAAGGCCGAGTCCGGCGCGTTCGTCCGCGAACACTTCTTCGGCAAGACCCCGCAGACCAAGGAAATGGTCCAGGACCTCTCCGACGACGAGATCTGGAACCTCAAGCGCGGCGGCCACGACTACAACAAGGTCTACGCCGCGTACAAGGCCGCCACCGAGTTCAAGGGCAAGCCCACCGTGATCCTGGCCCACACGGTCAAGGGTTACGGCCTGGGCACCCACTTCGAGGGCCGCAACGCGACCCACCAGATGAAGAAGCTCACGATGGCCGACCTCAAGGCCTTCCGCGACCACCTGCGCATCCCGATCACGGACGACCAGCTCGAGGC